>NZ_JBSFLV010000011.1:0-110761 GCF_053599215.1 Streptomyces sp. NPDC001002
GGACGTGCACCACCTCCATATCGCGAAACCCCCCACAGGAAGCACAACCGACCGGATGTCGTCGGGGGCTCGGGCCCCGGATACGGGTGGGTCTTCCCGGTGCGGACGGACGAGTGCTCAGAAGCGGATTTCCTCGAAGCCCGAGGCGTTGGCCCGGACGGTGCGGTTGTAGTTGTCCGACACCTCGTCCAGGGTGGTCGCGTGGCTGTCCAGGATGGTGCTGAGTGCCTGGACCTCGGCGTTCCAGGTCGGCTGGACCTTCTGGTAGTAGATGTCCTTGTCCGGGCCGAGCCAACTGCCCACGATGCCCGCCAGGTTGGACTCCAGCTCGGACACGATGGAAGCGATGTTCCTGGTCTGCTGCCGCATCTCCTCGGAGAAGGTCAGCGCCTGACCGTGGTCGATGTAGATGCCGTCTTCGGCGGGCATGGCAGGCTCCTGAAGGTTGTGGGTCGGTTCGGGGTGACCTGATGTGCGGGGAGAGTCGGTGTCACGTGGTGAGCGTCGAGTAGACGTTGTCGCCCGGCGACCCGGTGACACTCAGGTTCAGCTGCGAGTTCACCATGTCGTTGTTGTGGCTCTGGGTCTTGTTGGACGACGTCATGCTGTTGCGGAGCTGGTTCTCCATCGCCATGCAGGTGTTCTTGATGCGGTCCACCTCCGACGACCAGGTCGCCATGACCTGTGCGTACGCCTGACCGTCCGCGCCCTGGTAGTTGGTGTGCAGCGTCGCGGCGGCGTCGGAGACCTGACCCTGGATGGTGGTCATGCGCGTCCGGGCGTCTTCCAGGAAGCTGATCGCGTTGCTGTAGGTCCTGGTGGACGATTCCTGCAGGTTGCCGGAAGGGCTCATACCGATCTCCTCTTCAGTGGCTCAGGTGAATATGGGCATGGGGATTCTTCGCGCCATATTCATATCCCCGGCCAGAGTAGCTTCGTGAAAGATGTGTACCGATTGCTCGCCGCCCGCTCTGCACGTACGGGCAATCCCCCTGCACCGACGGGAATGAGAATTCCGGTCGGCCGTTCTCTCCCGGCAAATGCCTCCACCCCGGCGCCTTCCCGACTCCGCGAACGGAGAAGAGGACAGGCGCCGGGGTGGAGTCCTGCCGGGTACCGAATTTCTCAGTGCTGGGTGCCGGCCGCCCAGAGGGTCGAGTCGCCGGCCGTGAGGATCGCGACGTTGCCGTCGGCCTGGATCACCAGCTTGGCACCGTCGTTGCCCCCGGTGCCCGAGGACCACAGCGTCCGGTTGTCCGCGCTGTAGACCGCGAAGTTGCCGTCGGCCTGGAACACCGCGCGGTTGCCGGAGCCCGACGTGCCCGAGGACCAGCGGACGACACCGTTCTCGTCGGAGATGACGAGGTTGCCGTTGCTGCCCAGGGTGATCCGCATCCGGTTCGACGCGACCGAGTCACCCGGGTTGAGCACCGTGGTCGAGCTGATGACCTTGGTGGACCAGTCGGGAGTGGCGGGCTTCGCCGGCTTGGCGGGCTTGACCGCGGTGGGCTTGGCGACCGTGGGCTTGGCCGTGTCCGACTTCACCGTCGCGGGCTTGACCGAACCGGCCTTCACCGTGTCCGACTTGGTCGAGTCGGACGACTTGACGGTGTCGGTCTTGGTCGAATCGGGCTTCGTGGAGCCGGACTTGACCGTGGCGGGCTTCACCGAGTCCGTCTTGACCGAGTTGGACTTGACCGTGTTCGTCTTGGTCGAGTCGGGCTCGGCCACGGCGGGTTCGACCGCGTCGGACCGGTCCGTGACCGGCGAGCCCACCCGCGGCTGCAGCACCGCGTAGGGCGAGTCCGACCCGTCGGACGACGAGTCGTCGAGCTGCCCGCCCGGCAGGTCGGACGAGGGCGAACCGGCGGCGATCCCGAGGCTGAACGGCACCCCGTTCTTCACGCCCGCCGGCAGCTCCCCGTCCTGCGCCGGCTGATCCGTGCCCTCCGCCGGCAACTCGCCGCTCCGCGACGTCGGTTGCTTCACCGAGGTGCCGGGGACCGTGGCGGTCCCGTTGTCGACAACGGTGTCACCGTTGGCGGCGACGAAGTTCCTGCCGTTCCCGGACGCCACCGGCGGGGTGTCGGACTCCGGCTCCGGCACCAGCGGCGACGCCGGACCGTCGTTCGGCTCGTACGTCGGCATGTCGCTGGCGTAGCCGTCCGCGGTGGCGTTGCCCGTGCTCTCCAGGCCCGTCACATTCTTGCTGCCGCTGTTGTGCACGAACGGCGCGGAGACGAGCACGGCGCCGGCGAAGGCGGCCGCCACCATCGGCCAGCGGCCGAGCTTGGGGGAGTGCCCGTGCCCGGTGGCGGTCCGGCCCGGGCGCCTGCGCGAACTGCCCTCGGCCAGCGAGCCGTTGACCACGGCCTCGCCCTCGTCGCCCTCGTGCGCCGGCGGAACGGCGGCCAGGGCCGGGGCGGCGGGCCCGTCGGATCCGGCACCGCCCTGCTGCGGCCGGAAACGCGGCCGGAAGAGCCGCCCGGCCTGAGCGGTGCCGTCCGCGCCGACGGCGGTCGCCGAAGCGACGGAGACCGCGGTGGTGCCCGAGGCCCCGCCCCGGTCGGTCCGGCCGCCGGTCACGCTGGTCAGAGTCCCCGCCGGGACCTGCGCGGCCGAGGTCATGGCACTCGCGGCTCTCGCCGTCTGGGTGGCCGACACGAGCGCCGAGGCCTCGCCCGAGCCGATGTCGCCGTCGTTCAGGGGCAGCGCGACAGCCCGTCGTATGGACGGTGACCCGGAGACGGTGGACCCGATGGCGGGCGGCGAGCCGCCCACCGGATGTTCTGTGGCCATCTGTCCTCCTCAATCGTCTTGCGTGCGGTGGGTGGGACGAGGTGGCAGTCGTACGGGAAGCGGGCCCCGCCCAGAACCGGCACGGGGCCTACGGCTCCCACGGCAGCGCCACCGGTACGAGCGGCCCGCCGCCCCCCACGAAGCGGCGGCCGCACGCGCCTCACCCGGGTCCTCGCCAGGACCCGAACGAGGTCGGGCCCACAGGACGTCAAGCGACCAGGACCCGGATCGACGAGCCGTCCGGCGCGCACTGTCATTCTTCGCTCCGGACTGTGACCGCCGGTACGCGAAGGGCCGGACGCTGCCTGTTGAGCGGGAGGTTCTGCCCGAACGGGAAGGGCGCACTCCGGGTACGGATCAGGCGTCGGGCGCCGGCATCCCGAGGACGCCGGTGCACTGCTGCGGCCACCGCGCACCCGAACCCACCGCCGTGGACAGGTCGATGAGACCGAGCAGACGCTTGAGGACGGAGTTGTCCGCGTCGTCCAGCAGGCCGGGCGCGGACGGCGGCGCGGACTCCGGGAGTTCACGCAGCAGCACGACGGTCGCCCCTGTCCGCTGTACGACCTGGAGGACACGCAGCCGGGTCCCGGGGGCGAACAGCACCTCCCCGGCGAGGACGCCGGAACCCGGTGCTGAACCAGCCTCCGCCGTACCGGAGTTGTCACTCGCGGCACCGGGTCCCGCCTCGGGCTCGGTCAGTACGGCGGCCGCCTTGCGGCCGGTCATGGACCAGATCAGGTAGTGGTCGGCGGACACGGAGGGGTACGCCTTGTCGAAGGCGACGGCGCCGACCGGCACGGCCTCACCCAACTCCTCACCGGGCAGCAGCAGTTCGGCCGCCTCGCCGAGCACACCACCGGCCGATCGCACGGCGGCGCCACGGTACGACGGCAGCGTGCGCAGGCCCGAGGCCACGCACCCGAGGAACGGCACCAGCTCGGTGCCGCCCGCCTCCAGCGACTCCAGCAGGGCGAGCCGGGTGTCGGCGCTCTCGGCCAAGTAGGCGTGCAACGAGGCGAGATCGGCGGCGACCTCCTCCGGGCGCTCGCTGTCACGCAGCGCCGGCATCCGGGTCAGCGCCCGCGTCACGGCACCCGCGTGATGGTCCCAGCGCTCACCCAAGTAGACCCGCACGGCGTCACGTTCGGCCTCGGAACTCCGGTACGAGGGCCGCACCGGCAGCCAAGTCACGGTCCGCAGCGCGGAGTCGCCCCCGACCTCGCCGCCCGTCTCCTCGGCCCCGCCGGACCGTGACTCGCCGGAACCGCTCGCCGGGGCTTCCGCCCCCAGCGAGAGCGAGCTCACCAGCCCGGCCAACGGCACGGCAGGCAGGGCGAGTTCCTCTTCATCGACGTCCGAGCCGACCTCCGAACCGACCTCCGAGCCGCCCTCCGCTCGTTCGGCATCGGGGTCCAGGGCCGGCGGTGGCGGCGGCCACGGCGCCCTTTCGGCGACGGGCGTCTCGGGAGGCGAGGCAGGTCGGGCGACGGGCTCCCGCTCCGCCCCACCAACACGCAGGGCGCTCGCCCCGGCTCCGGTCGCTGAGGCGGTTGTGGAGGCAGAGGCAGAGGCAGAGGCTGTGGCCTCCCGCGTCTCGGGCATGCCGCTGGAGGCAGTCGCGGGACCACCGCTGAGCGTGGGCCGCGTGTCCGGCCGTATCGCGACCGGGTCTGCCCCGATCGCACCCAACGGCACGGCGGGTACGGGCGGTTCGTGCACGGGCACCGTCGGCTCGGGGGGCTCTACGGCCTGTCCTTGGAGCGGATCGGGCTCCGCACCTGCCGTGATCGTCGAGGGGACGGGGGCCACAGGCTCGGAAACCCTCGCTGTCGCCGGCGCCTGGGCCACCGAGCCTCCGGTGCCTGCCGAACTCGCCGCACTCGCCCCGGTCGTAGCCGTACCCGGAGCCACCGTCGGAAGCCCCCTGCCCCCCGGCAGTACCGCCATCGACACGGACGTCTCCCGTGAGGTCAGTGCGAGGTCGTGGCGGATGGCGAGTCGGCGCAGGGCGCGCAGGGTCTCGGGGTCGGGTTCGCCGAGGAGTTGGATCAGAGTGTGGGTGCGGACGTCGTCCTGGAGCGAGGCGAGCAGATGCTCCAGCGGTGCCAGGAGCGAGGTGTCCAGGCGCCCGCCGGGGACGCCGATGTCGATGGCCATCAGGTCGGCCCTGGCCGGCCGGGCCGCCGAGGACGCGGGCAGCGAGGCCCGCTGCGCTCCGATCCACAGGCCCGCGCGGGTGACGGTGACCTGCCACCCGCCGTCGAGCAGCAGGGTGCCGGTCTCCGGGGCCGGGCGCAGACCACCGATCGGGGCACGCCAGTTGCTGATCCGCGGGGCCGCGCCGGTCTCGGCCGGGCTGCACGTGACGGTCCGTACGTACGGCTGCCAGGAGGGGTTGCCGTCGGAGTCGAGCAGCACGGTACGGGCCGTACCGCCGTGGCCCGGGCCGCCCCACGGCGACTCGTCGGCGCCCCGGGACCGGCCGGCCGGGCGCGGTGCGGGCGCGGTGGCGTGCGGCTCGTCCAGCAGCACGGTCAGGCCGTTGGCGACCTGCACCTCCGTACCGAGCAGGTCGGCAACCTCCTGGCCCAGGGCGAGCAGGTCGCTGCCGTCGCAGGAGGCCAGGCGTACGGTGCCGCGGACCGAGCCCGGCAGCGCGGCCAGCACGTCGGCGAGGGCGTCGGGCGGCACCGGCGCCGAGCCGCCGGTGTTGACGAGCAGCACCGGACCCTCGGGGTCCACGGGCAGGGCGTAGCGGATCGCGTCGACCCCTTCGGGCGGCGCTCCGGCGGGCTGGATGAGCAGGCCCGCCGGGATGTGCTCGATGACGCAGCCCGGGGCGCTGTCGGCCGGCACCCGGTCCAGCGCGTTCTGCCAGCCGGGCACCGGATGGCGCGGGCCGAGGCCGCGGGGCTGCCGGGCGGGGGAGAACTGCCACCAGCCGCCGACCGCGTCGGGCAGGTCGGGCGCGAACAGGGTGCCGCCGGGCACGACCATGGCCACGCCGGCCGGGGCGAGCACGTCCAGGCCCCAGTTGTCGGCGATCCGGCGGGCGGGGCTGGGGCGTTCGGGCACGTCGATCGCGCCGCCGGACATCACCATCCGCAGCAGCGTGGTGCCCGCGGACCGGCACTCCTCCAGGGCCGGTTCGAGCACATCGCAGAGCGCGTCCACGTCGTTGAAGCCGGCGCCGACCAGCACGGTGGCCGTGCCGGGGAAGGCGCCGGTGCCGGTGACCGAGTCGAGAGTCCGGGCCGCGCCGGCGAGTTGGTCGGGGACCCCGCCGCCCGCGTGCACGGCGTAGACGCCCTTGGCGCCGGTCAGGTGCAGAGCGCCGCCCTGGCGCGGCTTGCGCGGGCTCACAAGACGTCAACTCGATTCTTGAGGTAGTTTTCCGGCACCTTAGTCGGCCTCATCTCTCGGAATATACTGACTGCGAATTTGAGCACGCGAAAACAAAGGGCATGGAAAGCGATCCGGCAGGAGTTGGTATGGCCGACAGCGGTATACGAGGTTTTCGGTTCGCAGGTGGTGTTGTGCCCGCCGTAGTGCTCACCGCGGCCTTGTCGATGTGCGCCACCGGTACCGCCGTCGCGGACGGTACGCCGACCCCGTTGCCCTCCGCCGGTGGCACCACCGCGCCCGCGCTGCGGCTGCCGGTCATGCCGCCGGCGCTCGGCCTCACCCGGACGTCCTGCACCACCGCGTCCAACACGGTGATGACCGACGTACCTTGGGCACAGCAGAACCTCGAACTGACCCGGGCGCACCAACTCACCCAGGGCGCGGGAGTCAAGGTCGCCGTCATCGACACAGGTGTGTCGGCCAGTGCTCCCACCCTGACCGGCAGGGTGACACCAGTGGGTGCGGGTGCGACCAAGGACTGTGTCGGACATGGCACGTTCGTCGCGGGCATCATCGCCGGGGCACCGCGCGCCGGGACCGGCTTCAGCGGGGTGGCGCCCGCCGCGAGGATCCTCGCGGTCAGCGGCACCGACTCCGCGGGCATACCCAACGAGTCGAAGGTGGCGGCCGGCATCCGCGCGGCGACCGACGCCGGGGCCGAGGTGATCGACGTGTCGCCGTCCTTCCCGAGCACCATCGGGGCGCTCGACTCGGCGCTGGAGTACGCCGCGAAGCACGATGTGCTGGTGGTCGCCGCGGGTGTCTCCGACGGTCTGACGGCCACCTCGACGGACAACGGCGCCGAGCGGCCGACCGTCACGTACTGGCCCGCCGCCCGACCGGGTGTGCTGTCGGTGGTGGACCTGGACATCGACGGGGCCCGGCCGGACAGCGCGGTGGACCCGGCCCGGGCCGACCTGGCCGCTCCGGGCCAGGGCATCACCGGTATCGGGCCGCGCGGCAAGGGGAACTACCTGGCCAACGGCCCTTCGGTGGCAGCCGCGTTCGTCGCCGGTGCCGCCGCGCTCGTACGGGCCTACTACCCGGACCTCAGCGCCGCCGAGGTGCGTGACCGGCTCGTCGCGGGCGCCTACCCCGGCGAGGTGCCGCGCCTGAACCCCTACGGCGCGCTGTCCGCGGTCCTGCCCACCGCCAACTCGTCGGCCCAGCCCGGGACTTCGCACGCCGTGCACCTCACTCCGGTCGTGCGGGACCACGCCCCGGCCCGCCGCGCCTACGCCGTCCTCACGGCGTCCGTGGCGGCAGCGGCCGTACTGGGCGCGGGAGTTCTCCTGGCGAGGCGCCGCCGCAGCCACACGACGGCCGACGCCTGACTCGACGCGGCGGCGAGCCGCCCGGCCCCGGGCGGCTCCGGCCGTCTGCCGACCGTCTACGCCGGCTCGTCCGCCGGGCGGAGTGCTCAGCCGGGCGTCGGCAGCGGTAGGCCAGGTGTCCGGCCCGGTTCCCGCAGCTGTGAGCCGGGCGCCCGCCCTGAGTTCGCCGGGGCCCGCAGCATGAGGACGGTCGCCCGCCCCCGCCTCCACGGCAGCAGGCCCGGCCCCCGCCCCGGCTCTCCGGGCCGGCCGAAACCCCGTCCCCGCTCCCGCTCTCACAGCAGATCCGGCACCCGCTCCTCCAGGTCCAGCATGGCCGTCTGGACCTGGAGGGTGCGGCGGCGGGTGATGTACAGGCCGCGGCCGGGGGGCAGCAGGCGGGGCTTGACGTTGTTGAAGAGGTAGCCCTCGGCGGGCGGGCAGGACATCAGCAGGCCGGGGGAGTTGGTCTCCAGCATGCGGCGGACCAACTGGTCGTTGATGCCGCGCATCGCGCCCGCCGCGGCCCGTGCGACCACCATGTGGAAGCCGATCTCGTAGCCGAGCGGCAGGTGTTCCAGGAGGGGTTCGAAGGGGGTCCGCATCGGGGCCGTGACCAGGTCGTAGTCGTCGACGAGCACGAACAGGCGGGGGCCCTTCCACCAGTCGGCCTGGCGCATCCGGGCGGGTGAGATGTCCTGGCCCGGGGCGCGCGTCTTGAGGGCGCGGCCCACGCCGTCGACCAGTTCCCTGAGTTGGTCCACGGAGACCGCGTGGCCGAGCCGGTACTCCTCCGGGATCGCCTCGATCAGGTTGCGGCGGAAGTCGACCGCGAGGATGCGGGCCTCGGCCGGGGTGAAGCGCTCGGTGATGCTCTTCGCGAACAGCCGCAGCAGGTTGGTCTTGCCGCTCTCGGTGTCGCCGAACGTCACCAGGTGCGGGGACTCGGCGAAGTCGTGCCAGGCGGTGTCGAGTTCGGTCTCCTCGACACCGATCGGGATGCGGAGGCGGCGCGCGGTGTCCGGTGCGCCGGAGGCCGTGGAGCCGGCCGGCGCGCGTGTGAACGCGGGCAGTTCCTTCGCGTTGAGCTGCGTCGGCAGCATCCGCACCGGAGGCGCGGCGGGACCGAACCAGTTCTCCGCGACCGCCGTCACCAGGTCGCTGACGCCGTCGGCCAGGTCGGTGGCGTCCTGCCCGCCGTCGATCCGGGGCAGCGCGGCGAGGAAGTGCAGCTTGGAGTCGATGGTCAGGCCGCGCCCCGGTGAGCGGGGCACGCTGCCGGCCTTCCGGATGTCGACCATGGAGTCCAGCGCGTCACCCATGCGCAGTTCGAGCCGGGTCGCCGACTGGTCGCGGACCGCCGCCGACAGCTCCACCCAGCGGGCGGTGGTGGTCATCAGGTGGATGCCGTAGCTGAGTCCGCTGGTGGCGATCTGGTTGATGACCGGCACATGGTCCTGGAAGTCCTGCCGGACCGTGGACCAGCCGTCGATGACGAGGAACACGTCACCGTGCGGCTCGTCGGGGAACTCACCGGCCGCCCGGCGCCGCCGCAGCGTCGTCATGGAGTCGATGCCGTGGTCGAGGAAGAGCCGCTCGCGGCGGGCGAGGAGCGAGGTGATCTCGGCGATCGTCCGGCTGATCCGCTCGTGGTCCATCCGGGCCGCGACGCCCCCGACATGGGGGAGCCCGGCCAGCGAGGTCAGCGTGCCGCCGCCGAAGTCCAGGCAGTAGAACTGCACTTCGCGCGGGGTGTGGGTGAGACTGAGCGCGGCGATCAGATTGCGCAGCAGCGTGGACTTGCCGCTCTGCGGGCCGCCCGCGATGGCGACATGGCCGCCGGCCCCGGACAAGTCGACGGTCATCAGGTCGCGTTGTTGCTCGAAGGGCTTGTCGATGATGCCGACCGGCACGGTGAGCCGGCCGCGCCGCGGCCAGTCCGCGGTGCTGAGGCCGAGGTCCAGATCTGGGGTCAGCGGCGGCAGCAACTGGTCGAGCGTGGGCGGCTGGTCGAGCGGCGGCAGCCACACCTGGTGGGCCGGTGGACCGGCGTCCCGCAGCTTGCCGATGGCGACCGCCAGCAACGAGCCCGCGCCGCCCTCGGGTTCGCTCACCGCGGGGTCACGGGCCGGCTCCGGGGCGGGCACGGGCGCCTGCCGGGCGGCGACGTACTCACCGGTCCACGGCACCACCTGTCCGGCCAGCTGCTCGGGGGCGATCGCGCCGGAGCGCTTGCGGTAGGTGCCGGAGACGTACGCGGCGCGGAACCGGGTCAGCGCCTCGATGCCGCTCTTGAGGAACCCGCTGCCGGGCTGCGGCGGCAGTTCGTAGGCGTCCGGGACGCCGAGCACACCGCGCGACTCCATGGCGGAGAAGGTGCGCAGCCCGACCCGGTAGGACAGGTGGCCCTCCAGCTGGTGCATCCGGCCCTCGTCCAACCGCTGCGAGGCCAGCAGCAGATGGACCCCGAGCGAGCGGCCCAGGCGCCCGATCATCACGAACAGATCCATGAAGTCCCGGTGCGCGGCGAGCAGTTCGCTGAACTCGTCGACGACCACGAACAGGCTGGGCAGCGGCGCCAGCGGCGTACCGGCGGCGCGGGCCCGCTCGTACTCCAGCGCGGAACTGTAGTTGCCGGCCGAGCGCAGCAGTTCCTGACGGCGCATCATCTCGCCGTGCAGGGCGTCCTGCATCCGGGAGACCAGCGCGGCCTCGCCGGCCAGGTTGGTGATCACCGCGGAGGTGTGCGGGAGTTCGTCCAGACCGAGGAAGGTCGCGCCGCCCTTGAAGTCGACGAGGACGAAGTTGAGCGTCTCGGAGGAGTGGGTCAGGGCCAGGCCCAGGACCAGGGTGCGCAGCAGCTCGCTCTTGCCCGAACCGGTGGCGCCGATCAGCATGCCGTGCGGACCCATGCCGCCCTGCGCCGACTCCTTGATGTCGAGCTCCACCGGGCGCCCGTCGGCGCCCACGGCGATCGGCACCCGCAGCCGGCCCGACTCGGAGACGGACCGGCGCTGCCAGTAGGTCACCGGGTCATGGCGGTGCAGGTCGGCGATGCCGAGCAGGCTGGTGAGCTGGATGTCGGACTCCAGCGGGCGGGTCTCCTCGCCGAGGTCGCCGGTCCGCATCGGCGCCAGGATCGCGGCGACCGACCGGGCCGCGGCGGGCCCGAGCGAGTCGGCCCGGCCGAGCAAGGTGGTGGCCTCCTTGCGGTTGCGGTCGGTACGCACCAACGCGACCTCGCCGTCGCTCAGTTCGAGCCGCAGCACGGTACGCCCGGGCCGCCAGCTGAGCGTCTCGGACAGATCGAGGATCACACAGTTGCGGACGCCGGCCCGGTCGAACCGGTGCCCAGCGGGCAGTTGACCGCCGTCGATGACGACGACGGTGAACGCCTCCTCCTTGCTGGGCGTCGCCGCCACGTCGAAGGCCGGCCGCTCGGTGAACTCCGCGCCGAGCAACTCCTCCAGCTCGTTGCCGGTGCTCGCGAACATCCGGGTCGGGCCTGCCCCGTCGGTCTCGTACGGATGCAGGCTGTGCGGCAGCCACTTGGCCCAGTCCCAGTCCGCGCGCCGCTCGGCGGACACACAGAAGGCGAGCATCAGGTCCTGCGGGGCGTGCATCACCGTGAGTTGGGCGATCAGGGCGCGAGCCGTGCCGAGCACCTGCTCGCGGTCGCCGCGCATCAGCACCCGGGCCCAGGTGCGCAGGAACACGGCGATCGGCTGGTCGGGCACGGTGGAGTAGGCATTGATGAAGGCGCGCAGCGCGTGCGCGGTCAGCGGGTCCAGGTCGGACACCGGCTTGCTCGCCGTGGTGGTCAGCCGCAGCCCGAGGCGCTGGTCGCCGACCGCGAGCCGCACCTCCGCGAAGTCCTCGTCACCGGTCCGGCGTTCCCACAGCCGGGGACTGCGGGCGAAGGACCACAGCACCGCCGGATCGGGATGCCGCCAGGCCAGCGCGCTCTGCTGCTCGGCCACGGCCCGCCGCACCCGTCGCCGCACCCCGGCCAGATAGCGCAGATAGTCACGCCGGGAACCCTTGAGCTTGTGCTTGCGCTCGGCACCCGACCGCATCATCTGGCCGGCCAGCATGCTGCCCATGGCGACCACCATCACCCCGACGATCAGGTAGGTGATGGGACTCGATGTGGAGCCGGGACGCATGTACAGCAGCACCATGGCGCCCGACATCATCGCCATCGGCAGATACGTCATCATGCTGCCGCCACCGGGAGTCGGCTCGGCGACCACCGGTGGTTCCTGGAGCGAGAGGTCGCCCGTGGGCATCTCGGGTCCGCTGCGGCGGGCCGACCGGCGGAAATACACCACACTCACGGGAACGTCACCTCTGGCTTTCGAACAGACCGACCGGGCATGCCGAGCACATGAGGTACGCCCAGGGGTGAGTCTGGTAAATCCCCTGGCAGGCATCACGTGCTGGGAGCGACCGTCGCCCATTGGGTCAGTGTCCTGTGCCCCTTCGTGCACCTGGCGCACCGGAAGTGTCGACACCTGCGATGCTCACGGTTGACTGGGCCCATGTGCACGGCACGGGTCGGTTCCTGAGCCATACCTGTCGGCCGCCGAGTCACTGTTCGTTCCCGTTTCCTGCCAAGTCGCCGCGTTCGCACGCCCCGAACGCACCCCATGCCAAGTCGAAGGAGTGGGCACCCTGATGAGCGAGAGTTCGGTGGCGGCCTTGCCCGGTACGTCGTCGGGCCTGTGCCGGCTGACCGTACGGGCCCCGGAGAAGTCGCTCGACCTCGCCGTCCCGGCCGACATTCCGCTCGCGGACCTGCTGCCGGTGATCGTCGGCTACGCGGGGGACGATCTGCACGAAGCCGGTCTGGAACACGGCGGTTGGGCACTTCAGCGCATCGGCGGCCCGCCGCTGGACCCCGAGGGCACCTTGCAGTCGCTCGAACTGCACGACGGTGACGTGGTGTTGCTCCGCCCGGCGACCGAGACCCTGCCGCCGGTACGGTTCGACAACCTGGTGGACGGCGTCTCGGCGACCATCCGCGGACTGCCCAACTCCTGGTCGCCCACGGTCAGTCGATGGGCGCTGCGCTCCGTCCTGACCGCGGTGCTGATGGGTGTGCTGGCGTTGCTGGCACTGTCCGACGGCGACCGCGACGGACGGGCCGCGGTGTGCGCCGGGGCGACGCTGCTGCTCCTGGCCGGGGCGGGCGCCGCGGCCCGGGTGCTCGACGACCTGCCCAGCGCGACCCTGCTGGGCCTGGCCACCGGCCCGTTCGCGGCACTGGCCGGCGCACTCCTCGTGGGCGGCGCGACCGGTGCCGCCGACGCCCATGTGACCGGCGCCCGTTGGCTGGCCGGCGCGGCGGCCTGGGGCATCTTCACCGCGCTCGCGATGACCGTGGTCGGCACCTTCCCGGTGGCGTTCGCCCCGGGCATCCTGGTCGCGGTGGCCGGCGTACTGGGCGGCCTGCTGATGCTGTCGATGGACGTCGACGTCGACGGCGCGGCGGCCGGAGTGTCCGTGCCCGTGATCATCTTCGGGGCGTTCGTCCCCATGATCTCCTTCTCGCTGTCGGGACTGCGGCTGCCCCCGCTGCCCACCAACGCCGAGCAGTTGCAGGAGGGCATCGACCCTTACCCCAGCGAGGAGTTGACCGCCCGCTCGGCGGCCACCGACCAGTGGATGACCGGCCTGTACCTCGCGGTCGGCGTGGTCTGCGCCGGCTGCTTCGCCGGCCTGGCCCGGCACACGGCGACCCCTCAACTGCTCACCGGCGGCCTGCTGTCCGCGGTGCTCCTGCTGCACAGCCGCAACCTCGGCAACGCCTGGCAACGCCTCGCGCTGGCGGTACCCGGCGCGCTCGGCGCGGTGCTGCTCACGGTGTGCGCGGCTCTGCGGACAGGCGCAGAAGGGCAGTTGACGGCAGTGGTGATGCTGCTGGCCGCGGTGGCCGTCGCGATCGTCCTGTGGTCGGTGCCGGGCCGCCGGCTGCTGCCGTACTGGGGCCGGGCCGGCGACCTCCTCCAGTCGGCGGCGGCGATCGGTCTGCTGCCGTCCGTGCTCTGGGTGTTGGACGTGTACGCGGACCTGCGCGGAATCAAGGGCTGAGGGCGAAACGTCACCATGCAGACTCGACGCGACCAGGTGCAGGCGCACCGCTTCGTCGTCTCCCGGCTCACCACCGGCCTGATGCGGACCGACCCGGACGCCCTGGAGAGCCCCAACCGCCGCACCAACCGGGGTATGGCGATCGGCGGCGCGCTCGGCGCGGTGGTGGCCATCGGCTTCCTGATCTTCGGCTTCATCTCCCCGGGCGGCTCGACCACTTGGCAGAACGGCAACGCGCTCATCGTCGAGAGCGGCACGGGCAACCGCTATCTCTACGACGGTTCACTGCGCCCGGTCCGCAACTACGCCTCGGCCCGCCTGATCGTGGGCACCGAACTGGCCACCAGAACGGTCCCCGCCAAGTCACTGGCCGACACACCCCGCGGCAGCGCGGTCGGCATCCCCGGTGCCCCCGACACACTGCCGGACGCGGACAGCCTGGACACCGGCCGCTGGGAGGTGTGCGCCGCGACCCGCACCACCGGCAGCAGCGAACACACCCCGTCGACGACCCTCGTGGTGGACGGCTCGACGACCGGCGCGGGCCTGGCGGCCGACCAGTCCCTGCTGGTCCGCGGCCCGGACAAGACGTCGTACCTGATCTGGCGCGGAAACCGCTACCGCCTGGCATCCGGCACCGCCACCGCCGAAGCGCTCGGCTACGGCGCCACCGAACCGTTGCCGGTCTCCGCCGCGTTCCTGGACGCACTGCCCGCCGGCGCCGACCTGGGCGCGCCGGCCGTCGCGGGCCAGGGTGCGAAAGGCCCCGAGCTGGACGGCCACGCGACCCGCCTCGGCCAGGTCTTCGTGGTCCAGACCCCGGGCACCTCGGAGCGCTACTACCTCCTGCTCCGCACCGGCCTGGTCCCGCTCACCCCCACCCAGGCGGCCCTGTCCCTCAGCGGCCCCGGCGTCCGGGAGAAGGCCTACGGCGGTGACGCGCCCGTCGCCGTCACCATCACCGCGGACGCCCTCAACGGCGTACTGGTGCAAGGCGATTCGGACGTCGAGTCGGCCGGCCGGGCCCTGCCGTCCACACCGCCCGCGCTGCTGCCCGTCGCCGCCACCCAGGCCGCCTGCGTACGACTGGAGGCGGCCGGCGGCAAGGACAGCGGGTCGAGCGGCGTGGGCACCAGCATCAGCGTCGCCCTGATCGACGCGGGCGCCCTGCCGGCGGGCGCCAAGTCCCCGGTGGGGCCCGCCTGTCTGCCGATGGACGCCGTGGCCGTACCGCCGGACGGCGGCAGCCTGGTCCGGGCCCTGGGCGCCGGCGGCGGCCAAGTCGGCGACGCCACCTACCTGGTGACCGAGACCGGCATGAAGTACCTGGTGCCGTCCGCCGAGGCGGCCGCGGATCTCGGCTACGACCTGTCCGACGCCCGAGGCCTGCCCTCGGCGCTGTTGGGCATGCTGCCCACCGGCCCCGACCTGTCACCGGCGAACGCGATCGCCGGCCGGGCGACGACCAGCACCGCACCGGGCTGCACTGCGCGCTGACCGGGGTTGCTTGAAAGTCACCCAAAGTGCGGCAAAGGCAGACGCATACGCCGAAGCTCCACTCGGTCATTTGACGGAAGCTCTGCGCAACAGGGCAGCCATATCGTGCTCATGGGCCACATCGGCCTCATGCGCGGGACCCCACGTCCTCGCGCCATGCAGTCAGCTCTGTTTGGGGAATGCCAGGTGTGTGAGAGTCGAGCGGATGGAACGGGTGACGCGTCGAGCGCTCCGGTCTCTGTCGTTCTGAGGGCAAGTGACGCCATCCTGGAGCATGCGGCCACCGCCTACCTGCAGTCGTGTTCGCGCGTCGACGTCGCTCCCCCCGAAGGGCCGCCCGCGGCGGACGTCTCCGTCCTGCTGCTGAACACCCTCAACGACGAGTGGATGAGGGTCCTGAGACAGGATGCCGCGCGCGCCGCGGGTCCACCGGTCCCGGTGGTGGTGATGGCGGACCGGATCACCGAGCGACAGCTCACGCTCGCCATCGAGTACGGCCTCACCAGCTTCCTGTACCGAGGGCACTCGAACCTCGACCAGCTGGTCGACGCGATCATCAAGGCCAGTGCGGGCCGCAGCCACATGCCGGACGACCTGTTGGGCCATCTGATCGCCGAGCTGGGTTATCAGCAGCGACAGCAGACGCTCACGGATCTGGCGAAGAAGGGCGGGCTCCTCGTACGCGAGATCGAGGTGCTCCGCATGCTGTCCGAGGGGCTCAACACCGTCGAGATCGCCGACAAGATGAGCTACTCGGAGCGGACGATAAAAGGGATCATCCATGACGCCGTGAAGAGGTTGAAGGTCAAGAACAGGACGCAGGCCGTCGCGTACGCGATACGCGTCGGGATCTTCTGAGGTGGGTGGACCGACTCCGTCGAGCGTATGACCGGCGACGCCGATCCGCCGCTCCGAGGGACGGTCTCTTCCCCTTGGTGCAGCCCGCTGCCCGTGGGTGCAGATCCGGTGAACGCAGGTTGCCGTCCGGGAGCGAATGCGCGGGCCCTGGCGGGCTGTGGCCCACGTCACACCAACGCCTTCGAACTTTGCGCCGGAGCTGGTGTCTTGCAGGCATGAAGACGGATACAGACATCGAACCCCAGATCGCCAACTGCCGTGACTACTGGCTGGGTTGGGGCTCGTCCGAACGAGTCGACGGTGAACTGACCTATTTCCGGAGCGGAGTCCCGAACGGTCAGGTCAACGGAGTTCTCTGCCTGCGCGACAGCGCCAAGGTGGAGCAGTCGATCGCCTACGCCACCGAGCGGCTGGCCGGCGTCCCCTGGATGTGGTGGGTGGGACCGGACAGTGCCCCCGGTGTGGCTGCCGGACTGGCCGACCGGGGCGCGATCTGGCTCTGTGCCATGCCCGTCATGAGCGTGCGCACCGACAGGGTCACGCCCGTCGAAGCCCCCGCGGACCTGGACATCGAGGTGGTGAAGGGCGCGGACGCGCTCAAGGAGTGGGTGCACACCTTCGCCTCCTCGTTCGGGCTCCCGCCCGAGACCCACGACGACCTGCTGCGCAGCGAGAGCGAACGCCACGACGCCGACCGGATCGTCCGGTTCCTCGGCCGCCGCGCCGGCCGACCGGTGAGCACCTCGCTCCTGTACGACGCCCACGGCGTGGCCGGCGTCTACGTGGTCGCGACCGCCGAGGACCAGCGCCGCCAGGGCATCGGCACGGCCCTCACCGCGGCGGCCCTCACCGAGGGCAGAGAGCGCGGACTGGACGTCGGCACCCTCCAGTCCAGCCCGCTCGGCTTCCCGGTCTACCAGCGCATGGGCTTCGAGACCGTCGCTGAGTACGAGCTCTTCCAGATCCCCGCTTCCGAGGCGTAGGCACGATCTTCCGAGGCCTGGACGCGACGACGCCCAGCCCACCGCGGGCTGGGCGTCGCTCTTCTCGGTACCGGGTGTCCTTATCGGCGGAGCCTGCGCTCGACCGCCGTGGCCATGGCCTGGTGTCCCGCGGCGTTCGCGTGCACGGGAGCCGCGGGGTGGACGGGGGCCAGGTCCTCGATCCACCGCTCCTCGGCCGGCGCGCACATGTCGTGTCCGACGGTCGGCGTGTAGGTGTCCACGTAGGTGGCTCCGGCGCGCTTCGCCTGCTGCTTCAGCATGGCGTTGAGGGCCAGTTCACCGTCCCGCATCCACGCGAAGTCACCGGCGGCGAAGGGCGCGGTCGGACTCGTGCAGGAGCTGCCGTCCGCGGGGAAGATGTCCGCGTAACCGACGACCACCACACGGGCATGTGGGGCGCGCTCCTTGATGCCCCGCAGCACCTCGGCGACCTTCGGCGCGGTCGCGTTCACCGCGTCCTGGACCCCGTCCGTGCCGCCCTCGTTGTACTTGGCCTTGCAGGGCGCGCCGGCCAGATCCGTGGAGGCGACCGTCGCGCAGGTCCCGATGATCGTGCTGAAGCCGATGTCGTTGCCCCCGATGGTCAGGGTGACCAGCTTCGTCGACCGGCCGAGCGCGTCGAACTGCGGCGGTGCCGTTCCCTGGGCGGTCGTCATCTCCGCGGTCGTAGCACTGGAGCAACTGACGTCGGTCAGCGTGGCCTTGAGCGAGGTCGCGACGAGCGACGGGTAATTCTTGTCGGACCGCAGACAGTTGGCGTCGACCTGGTCGGGGATCGCCGGCCCGGAGGCCGCCGAGTCGCCGAGCGCGACGTACGAGAGGTCATGGGTCCTGCCGTGCAGTGGCGAGGCGCTGGAGACCGGCGCGGTCGCGGCGACGAAGGCCAGGGCCAGGGCGCCACTGGCGACAGCGGATCTGCCGAGACTGCGCGTGCGTGGGGTATCCACGTGTTCACCCTTCGGTGATGGGCGTTGATAGGGCGCACGCAGGACGCGGTGGGTGGGTCAAAAGTTCGACGCGGGGCCTGTGTTGACGCTCACACGCGGACTGTCGAGGTCAGTTCCAGGTGGCCGGTCGGTGGACGTGATCCGGCAGGGTGCCGACCCGGTCGTACCCCTCGACGGCGACCGTCAGCCCCGGCGCGATCTCCGTGAAGCCCGCGTCGCGCACCAACGGCAGCCCGCTCGTGGTCAGTTCGGGCCAGCGGGCCGGGTCGGCGGTCCGTACGGCGAGCGGGAAACCGGCCGCGCGCCAGGCGTCCCGCTCCTTGTCCGACAGTTCCCACCAAGCGAGTTGGGCGCCGTGACCGGCCTGCGCCATCGTCTTCCCGGCGGTCATGTCGAGGTCCGGGTTCAGCCAGATCACGGGCTGTTCCGTCGGGTCGGCCGCCAACGGCGGTTCAGGGTCGTCGAGTTCGGTGCCGGACACCTGAAGCTTGGCCAGGTCCTTGGGCCACCCGTCCAGCGGCACCGGCGGAAAGACGCGCACCTGTGCCGACTCTCCGCTCACCGTGATCCCGGGCAGCGCCTCGGCCCGCCGCCACTCCGCGCCACGGGCCCGCCGCACGACCTTGCGGATCCGGGCGTCCTGCCAGTCCCGCACGGCCTGCGCCCACTCGCCCTCGCCGAGCGACCGCTCGTCGCTGAGCATCACCAGCACGGCCCGCGCGGCCGTCTCCAGGGCGTCGGTACGGGCGGGCGGCGCGGCCTTCTCGATCCGCACGACGAGAGGCAGCACGAACTGCGGCGCCTCGTCCCGGGAGGTGGGCTCGTTGCGGAAGGGGCTGGCGTCGGGGGAGGTGGAATCAAGGCTCACAACAGCCAACCCTAAGCCTGTCACCGACCACCCAGGAGCCCCGCCCGCCGGCCCCGGCCAACGGCACCCCCTAGGACCCGATCAGCTGGGACACCTTCACGAACCGGAAGCCCCGCGCGCGCAGCTCCGGCACGATCGTCCGCACCGCCCGCTCGGTCGCCGGGGCCGCGCTCCGTGTGCAGTGCATGACGACGACCGACCCCGGCCGCACCCCGTCCAGCACCTGCCGGGCCACCGCGTCCGCGTCGGTGGCGAACGCGTCCCCGCTCACCACGTCCCACTGCACCGCGGTGACACCGGTCGCGGAGAGCGTCCGCAGCGCCTGATGGTTGTAACACCCGCCGGGGAAACGGAAGTACGGCATCGCGTCCGGCACCCCGGCCCGCCGGAACGCGGCGTACGCGCGCTCCACGTCCGCCCGCATCCGGTCCTCGGACACCGTCGGCAGGCCGTAGCAGTCGCCGGTGAAGGCGTAGTGGCTGTAGGAGTGGTTGGCGACCTCGAAGAGCGGGTCCGTGCCGATGGAACGGGCCTGGACCGGGTACTGCTCGGCCCACCGCCCCGTCATGAACACGGTCGCCGGCACCTTCAGCGCCCGCAGCGTCGCGATCAGCTGCGGATTGTCGAAGCGTTCCCCCGATGCCGCCCGGGCCCCCTGGTCCGCGGTCATGTCGGCGTCGAAGGTGAGCGCGACGGTCTTGCCGTGGTCGCGCGACCCGTTCTTGAAGACGGGCGTGAGCCCCGCGGGCCCCGGGGCGAGTGTGGGCGGCCGGGACGGGACGGCGGAGGTCGCGGAGGGGGCCGGCCGGGCGGCGGGAGGCGCCGCGGGGGCACCACAGGCGGTGAGCGCGGCGCCGAGCGCACAGGCGGCGGCTGCATGGCGTACTCGAATGATCACCGTACGAAAGTAAACGTACTAATCAGGCAAATCGGTCAGCGCCGCGCGCCCTCGCCCGGGTCGTGCCCCGTCCAGGTCATGCCGGGGTCACCCCTCCTTCAGCAGCCGCTCCCGGTACTCCGCCGCGTCGAACTGCGCCTTCGGGTACTGCGGGTCCAGGGCCTCCAGATGTTCGAGGAGGAGCCGGCTGATCGCCCAGTTGCGGTACCACTTCCGGTCGGCGGGGATCAGATGCCAAGGGGCGTACGAGGTCGAGCAGCGGTCCAGGACCTTCTCGTAGGCCTTCTGGTAGGCGGGCCACAGGGCTCGGTCGTCGATGTCGCCGGGGTTGAACTTCCAGTGCTTGTCCGGGCGGTCGAGGCGAGCGAGCAGGCGGCGCCGCTGCTCCTCGTAGGAGATGTGCAGGAAGCACTTGATCACGGTCACGCCGTCGTCGGTCAGGGACCTCTCGAACTGGTTGATCTCGTCGTAGCGGCGCTCGATCTCCGCGCGCGGGACGATCCCGCGGACGCCGGCGGCCAGCACGTCCTCGTAGTGGGAGCGGTCGAAGATGCCCAGTTCGCCGGGGAAGGGCAGCGGCTTCCAGACGCGCCACAGGAAGTGCTGCGCGAGCTCCTCGGGGGTGGGGGCCTTGAACGCCTTGATCCTGCAGGCGGAGGGGTTGAACAGGCCGATGACGTGTTTGACCGTGCCGCCCTTGCCGCTGGTGTCCATGCCCTGCAGCACCAGCAGAATCCGCCGCCGGTCACCCGCGGTGCTCGCCGCGAACAGGCGTTCCTGCAGGTCGGCGAGGTGCTCGGCCATGACGGTGGTGGCTTCGAGCCCCGCTTCCTTGTCCTGCGGACCGCTCGGGGTGGCCCGCGCGTCGAAGGCCGCCAGCTCGATCCGCTCACCGCCCGGCACCCGCAGCAACTCCCGCACGTCCGCCGCGTCGGCGCTCCAGATCCCGTTCTTCCCGTGCTTGCCGTCCTTGGCCATGAGCACCCCTTCCGGTCCGCTTCCTCGATCCTCCGGTGCAGGGGTGGTACGCGCCACCCCTGCCCGCTCCCGCGAGGCCCCCGCAGGGTTGTCGCACGGAAATGCCCGGTGCCCGTCCCGGGGCCGCAAGGACCCTCGGATCGGACACCGGGCAGAGACCGGACAGCCGCTACGCGCTCACGCCGCCGTGACCTTCACCGGCTCGGTACCGGCCGCGCTGTGCCGCTCGGCCCAGTTCTCCAGGGCCGTACGGCAGGCGTGGTCGAGGTGGTGCAGCCCGGACAGGTCCAGCTCGACCGGCCGGTCCTGGGGGAGCGCCTCCAGCTCGTCGAGGATCTTCGGCAGCCGCAGGAAGGTCGCGTTGCCCGACAGATACGCCTGGACCGGTCCGGCGCCCTTGTCGACGACCTCCATCTTGAGGTGCGAGGCCTCCCACGCGGTCTTCGCGACGGCCAGCGCGAGCCCGATCAGCACGCCCTCGAACATGCTGACCGCGACGATCGACACCGCCGTGACGACCAGGATCAGCGCCTCACCACGGTGCTCCCGCCACAGCGACACGATCTCGCGTACGGGGATCAGCTTGGCGCCCGAGTAGACGAGGATGCCGGCCAGCGCCGGGATCGGGATGTAGCCGAGGGCACCGGGCAGCAGCGCCGCGAACAGCAGCAGCCATACGCCGTGCAGCACCCGGGACGCCTTCGTCCGCGCGCCCGCCTGGACGTTCGCCGCGCTGCGCACGATCACCGCCGTCATGGGCAGCGCGCCCAGCAGCCCGCAGAGCGCGTTGCCGGCGCCCTGCGCCACCAGCTCCTTGTCGTACTCGGTGCGCGGCCCGTCGTGCAGCCGGTCCACGGCCGCCGCGCTGAACAGCGACTCGGCGGACGCGATCAGCGTGAACGCGACGACCGTACCGAGCAGCCCGATGCCCGCCAGCTCACCGAAGGAGCTGAGGGAAGGCGGCTGGACGGAGTCCAGCAGACCCTTCACCTCGACCATGGCGACCGGCAGCGAGAACACCGCGGCGACGAGCGTGGCCAGACCGACCGCGGCGAGCGGCCCGGGGACCGTACGCAGCCGCTTCGGCATCCGCTTCCACAGCACGAGTACGGCGATGGTGCCGACGCCGAGCCCGAGCGAGGCCAGGGCGTCCGTGCTGCCGAGAGCGTCCACGAGCGCGCCGGGGAGCTCGGCTATCTTGTCCAGCCCCGAGGCGGGGGCCTTCGCGTCGGCCATCGAGTACAACTGCCCGGCGATCAGGACGAGTCCGATGCCGGCCAGCATGCCCTCGACGACCGAGACCGAGATGGCCCGGAAGTAGCGCCCCAACTTCAGGACACCCATGGCGATCTGGAGCGCGCCGGTCGTGAGCACGATGACCCCGAGGGCGGGCAGCCCGAACTCCCGCACCGCTTCGAAGACCAGCACGGTCAGTCCGGCGGCGGGACCGGACACCTGGAGGCTGCTGCCCCGCATGAGTCCGGTGACGATCCCGCCCACGATGCCGGTGACCAGGCCCAGTTCGGCCGGGACACCGGAGGCGACGGCCACGCCCACGCAGAGCGGGAGCGCGACCAGGAAGACGACCAGGGAGGCGGCGAAGTCCTGCCGCAGATGAGGGAATTTCGCTGTCAGGGACATGGGCGCGCTCACAGGGCCGCGAAGGCGTCGGACTGCGGGTCGTGCGCCAGGACGGCGCCCGTGTGGACCTCGTAGTACCAGGCGTGCAGCGACAGTTGACGGTCCTTCAGCTTCTTGTCGAGGTACGGGTAGGAGCGCAGTCGCAGCAGCTGCGTCAGGACGTGGCTCTGCACGCCCTCGGCGACGGCCGGGTCCTCGACCGCTCCCGAGGGACGCGGGGTGGCGTGCGCGAGCCAGTCGCGTACGGCCGGTACGGCGGTCAGGTCGTCGCCGCGCACCAGGGCGCCGACGGCGCCGCAGTGCGAGTGTCCGCAGACGACGATGTCGCGGACGCCGAGCACCTCCACGGCGTACTCGATGGTGGCCGCCTCGCTGGTGGGGTGCTCGGAGGCGTAGGGCGGAACGATGTTGCCTGCGGTGCGCAGTTCGAACAGCTCGCCGGGGCGGGCGCCCGTGATCAGGGCCGGGACGACCCGGGAGTCGGAGCAGGTGATGAACAGCACCTGCGGAGACTGGCCTTCGGCGAGTTTGGCGAACTCCTCAGGGCGCTGTCCGAACGTGCGGGCGTTGTCGATGAGGGGCTGCATGATGGGGTGACTCCTCCTGGCGCGCGGCGAAGGCGCGTCGGTGTGGGGGCAGGACAGATATGTGTGCAGACACGTCCGCGCGGACAGATGCGCGCGCGGACGGAGATGTGGGGGAGTGGGGGGACTGCTCCGCAGTCAGCAGCGGAAGACTTGAAGTGCCGCCGGCGAGTGGGCGGTCGAGGGTCTCGACGTACGCGGCGCCCGGAGCGTGACCGGGGGGTGCTCGGCCGCCGGGTCCTGTGCCAGCAGCGGGCGTTCGGGGTCTTCCGGTGTGACGTCGACCGCTCGGTGGCGGTCGCGGGTGCGCAGGGGACCGGTCGGGTCCCCCGGGTGATCGCAGTGGCGGAACGTGATCGTTTCGTTGCGAAGTGCCTTGCCGGAGAGGTTGATTCCGGGTGCGGCCTTGGCCTCGACCTGACGGACCGTGTGCGCGGATGCGAAGGAAGCGGTGGGCGCGAAGAACTGGAGGGCGAGCAGGACGGCGGCGAGGGCCGCGATGACGGTCCTGGTCGTCGTACCTCGGAACATGCGCCCCCCTCCGGACACTTCACGCTTCTCGTACAGACCAAAGCCTGGTCAACGGCTGGTCAAGAAACACGGTAACCCTGCGAAGTCGTTTGCAGGGTTAACTTAACGTTTCGAGCTGAAGAGAGCCTGAAATGTACGGGTGGCTTGGCGTGATCAAGTCGGTTTACGCCGCCGCTAGCGGGTCTCGACCAGCGCCTTGCCGTCGCGGGCCAGCGCGGTGAGCCGGGAGATCGCCCGGAAGTACTTCTTGCGATACCCGCCGTTCAGCATCTCCTCGCTGAACAGCTGGTCGAACGGCTGCCCCGAGGCCAGCACCGGGACCTCACGGTCGTAGAGCCGGTCCGCGAGCACGACGAGGCGCAGCGCCGTCGACTGGTCGGGGACTGCCTGCACGTCGGTCAGGCAGACCGCCTTGAGCCCGTCGGTCAGCGCGCCGTACCGGCTCGGGTGGACCTTGGCCAAGTGGGCGAGCAGGTGCGGGAAGTCGTCGAGCGAGGCGCCCTCGGTGGCGTACGCGGCCTTCGTCACCTGCTCGTCCGAGAACGGCGTCGGCGCCGCCGGCAGACCGCGGTGGCGGTAGTCCTCGCCGTCGATGCGCAGGGAGCGGAAGCGGGCGGCCAGGCCCTGGATCTCGCGCAGGAAGTCGACGGAGGCGAAGCGGCCCTCGCCGAGCTTGCCGGGCAGGGTGTTGGAGGTGGCGGCGAGCGCGACGCCCGCGTCCACGAGCCTGCCGAGCAGGGTGGAGACGAGGACGGTGTCGCCGGGGTCGTCGAGCTCGAACTCGTCGATGCACAGCAGCCGGTGGCCGGAGAGGGTCTGCACGGTCTGCTGGAAGCCGAGGGCGCCGACCAGGTTGGTCAGCTCCACGAAGGTGCCGAACGCCTTGAGCGCCGGCTCGGCCGGGGTGGCGTGCCAGAGGGAGGCGAGCAGGTGGGTCTTGCCGACGCCGTAGCCGCCGTCCAGATAGACGCCCCGGGGCCCGGCCGGGGTCTTCGGCGCCTTGGCCTTCCCGAACCCGAAGAACCCACGCTTGCCGCCACCGACGGAGTGCGCCCCGCCGAGACCGGCCGCGAAGCCTTCGAGCACCCGTACGGCCTCGGTCTGGCTCGGCTGGTTCGGGTCCGGGATGTACGTGCTGAAGCGGACCGAGTCGAAGCGTGGCGGCGGCACCATCTCGGCGACCAGTCGCTCCGCGGGGACATGCGGAGTACGGGCGCACAGGGACAGCGGAGCCGGGTCGGCTATCGGGCCGATACCGGGAGCGGCGGGGGAGGACGACACGGTTCACCATGGTAGGCGCCGTGCCACACTGCACGACATGCGACGCCTGTTCCCTGTGACGGACGAGACAACGACGAGGGCCTCAGGCGGGGGGGCGGGACGGGGCGAGGGGGTGTCGGGCGCTTCCGAGGGACCCGGTGGTTCTCCCGGAGGGGACCTCGCAGATCGGGAATCCGGCGGGGACCTCGTGGATCCGGAGTCCGGAGGGGACCTCGTGGATCCGGAGTCCGGAGGGGGCCTCGTAGATCGCGAATGGACCCTCGCCGAGCTCTCCGCCGCCTACGCCTATCCCGAGCCGTCCGCCGGCGGGCCGCCCGTGCCCTACCTGCGGGGCAACATGGTGTCGACGCTCGACGGGGCCGCACAGCACGGCGGGAAGTCGCAGGGGATCTCCAACGCGGCCGACATGCGGATCTTCGGCACGCTGCGCGGACTCGCGGACGTCGTGGTGGTCGGTGCGGAAACGGTACGCCAGGAGGGTTACCGGCCCGCACGCGCGCGTGACGACTTCGCGGCGGCGCGGGCGGCGGCGGGACAGGGCCCGGCGCCCGCGATCGCGGTGGTCACCGCGAGCCTGGACCTCGATTTCTCCCTCCCGCTGTTCACCTCCCCGCTCGTGCCGACGCTCGTCCTCACGGGCGCGTCGGCGGCCCCGGACCGGGTCGCCGCCGCCGAGAAGGCGGGCACCCGGGTGGTGATCGCCGGCGACGGCGTCGGAGTGGACCCCGCCCGTGCCGTACTCGCGCTCGGCGAACTCGGTCACACGCGGCTGCTGACGGAGGGCGGTCCCCGGCTGCTGGGCCAGATGATCGCTGCCGGAGTCCTCGACGAGCTGTGCCTCACGCTGTCGCCGATGCTCACCGCGGGGGACGCGCAGCGCATCGCGGGCGGCCCGTCCGTCGCGGTTCCACAACGATTCGCACTGGTGTCCCTGCTGACCGAAGAGGGCTTCCTTTTCGGCCGCTACCAGCGCACTTGAAATTCGTTCAACGGTATCGCCGGTCCCGAAATCGGCGGAATCTACCGTTCCGCTTACGGTTCGGCGGGCACACTGAATCTCGCAAGTCCCCGTGACACCACGGGGCAGGATGGTTTCCGCAGAAGGGGCGCCCGGTGTTCACAAGCGTATTGATGATCGAGAAAGCCCTGACGTCCGCCGACGTGGAGTTCGTCACCTCCCTGCACGGTGATGAGCAGGTCGCCTTTCATGTGCTGCTCCAGCCCCGCGGCGACCAGGCGGACCGCCTGCTGCGGGCCATCGACGACGTCGCGCTCGGCGAGCTGGACGAGGCCGCCCGGGAGAACGAGGTGCCCGAGGGCGAGGCCGCCAAGGACTTCGGCGAGCGGGCCCTGGAGGTGTCGCTGCAGGCGCTGCACGCGGCCGGCAGCGAGGCCGAGGGCCGCATCGTCGAGGACCACCCGCTGGACGCTCTCAGGGCCCTGGTGGAGGAGATCGGCGCGGACGAGGTACTCGTCCTGACGGACCCGCACTACGTGGAGGAGTTCTTCCACCGGGACTGGGCGTCCAGGGCGCGGCACAAGGTCGGGGTGCCGGTGCTGAAGCTGTTCTCGCACAGCAAGGCGTGACGGGGGGTGGGTGTTGGGCGTGGGACCGGCGGACGTTGGACGTGGCGCTGGCCGGCTCCGGGCGTGACTCCGGGCGGACGTCACTGATTGTCAGCGGTACGGCATAGGCTTGGCCGCTGAACGTCAGGCTCAGCAGCACGCACAGGGAGACACGCATGGCACCCGGCCTTCCCACCGCCATGGACCGACCGCACTTCATCGGCATCGGCGGCGCCGGGATGTCCGGGATCGCGAAGATCCTCGCGCAGCGCGGGGCCCGGGTGGCGGGCAGCGACGCGAAGGAGTCGGCGACCGCCGAGGCCCTGCGCGCGCTGGGCGTGACGGTGCACATCGGGCACGCGCGCGAGCACCTCGCCGACGACGCGAGCAGCGTGGTCGTCTCCTCGGCGATCCGTAAGGACAACCCGGAGCTGGCCCGCGCGGCCGAGCTGGGCATCCCGGTGGTGCACCGCTCGGACGCGCTGGCCGCCCTGATGGAGGGCCTGCGCCCGATCGCGGTCGCCGGTACCCACGGCAAGACGACCACGACGTCCATGCTGGCGGTGTCGCTGGGCGAGCTGGGCCTGAACCCGTCGTACGCGATCGGCGGCGACCTCGACGCCCCCGGCTCCAACGCGCTGCACGGCGAGGGCGAGATCTTCGTCGCCGAGGCGGACGAATCGGACCGCAGCTTCCACAAGTACGCCCCCGAGGTCGCGATCGTCCTGAACGTGGAGCTGGACCACCACGCCAACTACGCCTCGATCGACGAGATCTACGAGTCCTTCGAGACCTTCGCGGGACGCATCGTCCCCGGCGGCACCCTGGTGATCTCCGCGGACCACGAGGGCGCGCGCGAACTGACCCGGCGGCTGGCCGGCGCGGTGCGGACGGTGACGTACGGAGAGGCGCCGGACGCGGACGTACGCGTCCTCTCCGTCGTCCCCCAGGGCCTCAAGAGCGAGGTCACCGTCCTCCTGGACGGCGAGGAACTGACCTTCACGGTCTCCGTCCCCGGCCGCCACTACGCCCACAACGCGGTGGCGGCCCTCGCCGCGGGCGCCGCCCTGGGCGTCCCGGCCGCCGAACTGGCCCCCGCGCTGGCCGCGTACACCGGCGTGAAGCGCCGCCTCCAGCTGAAGGGCGAGGCGGCCGGCGTCCAGGTCATCGACTCCTACGCCCACCACCCGACGGAGATGACGGCGGACCTGGAGGCGATGCGGGCGGCGGTCGGTGAGGCCCGCATCCTGGTCGTCTTCCAGCCGCACCTCTTCTCCCGCACCCAGGAACTCGGCAAGGAGATGGGCCAGTCCCTCTCCCTGGCCGACGCCTCGGTCGTCCTGGACATCTATCCCGCGCGCGAGGACCCGATCCCCGGCGTGACGAGCGAGCTGATCATCGAGGCGGCCCGGGCGGCGGGCGCGGACGTGACACCGCTCCACGACAAGGCGGACGTCCCGGAGGTCGTCGCGGGAATGGCGAAGCCCGGTGATCTCGTTCTCACCATGGGCGCGGGCGACGTGACGGACCTCGGCCCACTGATCCTGGACCGACTCGCGAAGTAAGGGGCTGAGCTTCATGTCGTACGACGTCGAAAAGCCGGACGAGGAATGGCGCGCGGAGCTGAACCCCGCGGAGTACGCGGTACTGCGCCAGGCCGCCACGGAACCGGCGTTCACCGGCGAGTACACCGACTCCAAGACCAAGGGCGTCTACTCCTGTCGCGCCTGCGGCGCCGAACTCTTCACCTCCAACGAAAAGTTCGAGTCCCACTGCGGCTGGCCGTCCTTCTTCGACCCCAAGGACACCGACGCGGTCGAGCTGATCGAGGACCGCACCCACGGCATGGTCCGCACCGAGGTGCGCTGCGCGCGCTGCGGCTCACACCTGGGCCACGTCTTCGAGGGCGAGGGGTACGCGACCCCGACGGACCAGCGGTACTGCATCAACAGCATCTCGCTGCGGCTGACGCCGGACGAGGGCTGACGCGGGACCCGCAGGTTCGAGCCCTGGGGCCCGTCGGACCCTGGTTGCCGATCGAAAACACCCGGAACCGCGCCCGCCGGCCAGCGTGGCAGGGGAGGCTGCATGTCGATCAGGGGCGATTCAGGCGGACGATCACGTGCTGCTTCGTTCTCCGCATACCAGGGCCTCGGCTTCGGCCTTCGGTAGCTCCGCGTCGATACCGCACTTGAACAGTCCTGACTCGGTAGCTGACGACCATGTGGTGAGGGTGCCGCGAACGGATTCACCGGTATGGGTGCCGCAGCCGTAGACGAAGGACGCCTCGACCGTGTCGATACCAACGGCGGCCACCAGGACGCCGTCGAACTTCCCCGAAGATGTCTTGAGGGTCTTGTCACCCTTGCTCAGGGTGAAGGTGGTTCCGGGCTTTGCCAGATCAAGTCCGGTCTCGTCCGCGAGGGCGGCGACGGCCGCCTGCGGATCGACCGCGTCGTTGGTGCGAGACGGCGTGACGGCTGCCGTCAGGGTGCGGACCGGCACCAGATCGAACGTCGACGCGACAGTCTTGCCCGCTGGGATGTGCAGCTCCTGAGGGTCGGACACGGCGGCCAACGTCTCCTGCTTGGTGATCTTGCCCCAGTGGAACGTCCCCGCAGGGCAGGCCCCGTTTGATGGAAGGGTGCGGCTCGCCTTCGACGGCGCACTCGCCGACGGATGCGCCTGTGATGCCTCGGCCGTGCACGACGCTGTCGCCAGCACGGCCGCCAGGACGGCGGCACCGCGAAGTGGTCTGTTCATGGTCGGCATCCCTTTTTGATGGCGATCTTAGCCAGGGCAACCTGCGGCCTCTTGCCGCGTCCGTCGTGACAGTCGACGGATTCGGTGGCGGTAGGCATCTTCGTCGTCGAGCAACGGCACGACGGCACGGCAGTTCTGGTCGTCGACGAGACCGGTGATCCGCATGATCGGCTGTGCAGACGTCGGCGAGGATCAGCCCAGACATCGCCAACTCGTCAGTCGGAACCGGCGCACCGGCGGACTCGCCTTCTACCGGATCACGGTCCGGATGGATGCGTCACGCCGCCACCCGCAAGATAGCGCTATGTCCAGGGCGGGGTGGGAGTGCCGTCGGGGTCCAGTCCGCAGGGCCATTGCCGTCGTGCGTAGGTTCTGAAGGGGTTGGAATTCGACAGGGTTCCCAGACTGCCCGCGTTGGCTGCTTGGAGGGCGAGGGTTTCTGCCTCTGCATGGTCTCCGGCTTGTTGTCTTTTCTGGGCGAGTTCGAACAAGGCGTTGGCGCTGCCCGCGTCGGCCGCGCGACGCAGGAGGTTCTGGGCTCCTGTGTCGTCTCCAGCTGTTCCCCTGGTCGCGGCCAGATCGAGCAGTGCGTAGATGTTGCCTGCGTCTGCCGCGCGGACGGAGAGGCTTTCGGCCGCCGCGAAGTCCCCTGCCTTCGCCCACGTTCGGACCAGTACGCGCAGCGGGTGGACGTCGCCGCTCTGGGCGGCGTCGAGCACGAGAGTCTCGGCGCCTGTCCGGTCGCCTGCCTTGTCGCGTACACGGGCAAGGTCCGCGAGCGTCCTGCGGCTGCCGGCGTCGACGGCCTGTTGGAACAGGTCCGCAGCCGCCGCCCACTCGGCGTCCCGCTCGCGGGATCGCGCCAGGTGGATCAGAGCACCGGAGTTGCCGGCGGCGGCTGCCCGCTGGGCCAGGGCTTCCGCCTTTGCGTGCTCTCCTGCTCTGTCCCTGAGCCGGACCAGCGACGCAAGGGCGTCGATGTCGCCCGCATCGGCCGCCTGTTGGAAGAGGCTCTCGGCGCCGACGTCGTCACCGGCCCGCTCCCGTAGCCGGGCCAACGCCAGCAAGGCGTACATGTCGTGGGACGTAGGAGCACGCCAGTCGGCTGCCGGGACACCCCTTGGGCGCGCGGTCCTGCTGCCCTCCAGGAGCGGATCGTCCGACGGGCGACGAACTGACAGGTCGGTGGCGTGCCTGGCCAGGGCTTCGGCGCTCTCTTTGTCGCCCGCTTCCTCTCGCGCAAGCATGAGTCTCACCAACACTTGGGTGTTGCCCACTGCCGCCGCTTGCCGGGCGAAGTCGTCAGCAGCCGCGTGGTCTCCGGCCTCCTCGCGGACCCACACCAGTTCGGCCAGCGCGGCCGGGCTGCCGAGCTCGAGTGCGTACCGGGCCAGGGCTTCGCCTCCCTGCCGGTCGCCCGACTTCTCCCGCGTCAGCGCCAGGTCCGTCAGGGCACGCAGTTGGCCGGCCGCGGCCGCGCGTCGGGCCAGGGCCTCAGCTTTCTTCTCGTGGCCGTTCTCCTGCCAGATCCGGACCAACTGGACCAACGCCTGTTCGCTGCCTGCCCTGACGGCTTGCCAACCGACCGCTTCGGCCCCCCGGGCGTCGCCGGCTTCTCGGTGGATCCGCATCAGTTGAATCATTGCTTCGGTACTGCCCGCCGCAGCGGCTTCCCGGTAAAGGTGCTCGGCACCATCATGGTTCCCGGACTGTTCCCGGACCTGAGCGAGCCGGAGCAGAGCCCGACCGTCCCCGGCGCCGGCGGCCTGCCGGGCGAGCGCCTCGGCACGCTCTTTGCTGCCGGCCTTCTCCCGGGCCCGGGCCAGCTGCGCCAGCGCCCGGGTGTCCCCGGCCTGCGCCGCCCGCGCCGCCAGCGCCTCGGCCTCCGCGTGCTGCCCGGACCGCTCCCTGAAGCGGGACAGGTAGACCAGGGAGTCGGCGTCGCCGGCCTCCGCCGCGCGGCCCGTGAGGTGGTGTGCCCACTGCAGCCGGTGGCGCCTTTGGGCCGCTGTGGCCAGGGCCTTGAGGTCGTCGACCTGAGTGAGATGCGTATGGCCGGCGTCCCAGAAACTCGCGGGAGGGCACAGCATCCGGCGGACGGTCCTGCCGTGCTGCTCCAGATAGTCGGCAAGGCGGAAGATGGGTCCGGCAGGGGTGGGCGACGACGCCGACGGTACTTGCGGTCGGCGGCGTTCGGGGCGGGGGCTGACGCGACGCAAGGGCGCCTGTTTTCCGTGGACGAGGCGGGCGAGCTCGGCGTAGGCGGCTTCCGCCCAGTCCTCGGTGAGTTGGTCGTAGTCGACGTCGGTGAGGTAGTCGGCGGCCGCGGCGGTGAGAAACGGCTGGGAAAGATGCAGCCCAAGACCCAGGCGGCGGGCATCCATCGCCGCTTCGAGCAGAGCGCGGGCGGCCGCTGTGCCGTGCTCGTAGCGGTGCAGAAGCTGAGGTGCGCCGGCGAGGTCCTGCGTCACACGTCCATCGGCCCGGGCCCGGGTGAGCGCATCGGCCAGCAGCCGGTCACCGCTGTCGGCCAGATCTGCGGCGCGCTCCAGGGCAGCGGCATCGAAGGTGTCGGGCACGGACACGGTGCGGCCCGCGAGCAACTCGCGCACTCTGCTGTAGGAGTCCGAGCCGTCAGTGGTCGGCAGATCCGTGTACTGCCTGGCGTACTCGGGCCACAGCGTTCCCAGGATGAGCACCGGTCCCCGTGCCGGATCGGTGAGCAGGTGATGCAGGGCAGCGGCGATGCGCTCGCCCGAACTCTGGCTGTCGAGGTAGTGTTGAGCTTCGTTCAGCCACACCACGGTCTGCGGCTCGACCCGGCCCAAGTCCTCAAGTGCGGCCTCCGCCCGGGTCGGATCGAAGGGATGCCAGAGCCGCCAACCCGTACCCGCGAGCGGCTGAACCGCTTCCCAACACGCCCTGGTCTTCCCCGTGGAGGAGCTCCCCACCAGCACCACCATGCGGCTGTGGCCCCTCGTGGCCTCCTGCACCGCCGCGGCCAGCACACGATCGTGTTCACGGTGTACGTAGCCGGGCAGTGTCCGATCCTCGAGCGCACCAGCCTCCTGCCCGTTCGCGGTGCTCCCGGCCGGATGCACCTCCAGGGAATGCGGTTCCCAGTCCTCGACGGGTTTGCCCAGCCCCGGCCCTTCGTCCACGACTGAGCCTGCCCCGCCGGCTGCGGTCCGCCGCAGCTCCAGAAGCGCGTGTGCCGGGATTCCCAAGGCCTGTGCCAGCGCTGCCACCGTCTTGGCCGACGGCAGCCGACCATCGGGCCGAAAGGCCTCCGAGACGGTGGCGCGCCCCAGCCCCGACAGGTCGGCGAGCTGTGTCTTCGTCAGCCGACTCACAGCCAGACGATCGTTCAGCCTGCCGCGTAGCTCACGCCCGGCCGCAGCACGCGCCGTGTGTTCTTCAGGCACCCATCCTCCCCCGAGCCGTCCTGCCTCCACCGGTGTTCATGCTCCTACCGGTGAATCGGCAACCACCACCGTCAGCAGACATGCTGTGCCAACACACCACGGGCATCGGGTCGTTCACTTCATTCCCGGTCGCCGCGCCGCTTGCCTGCGTGCGCGCTGGGTGGCGGCCCTGCCCAAATTGCCGGGCCCCGTGCGGTGCTGGTGCTTTGGCCGCGGGCGTTCTCGGTGGCTGGCACACTGCACCGGTGAGGCAGCGGGCGGGACGGCAGGGGGCTCTGTGTCGGATGCGGTGATGACGGCGTGGATCGCCGCCGGTTCGGCAGTGGCCGGTGCACTCGCGGGCGGTGGGGTCACAGGATGGTTCACGTTGGCGGCCGCTCGGAAACAGGCGCAGAGCACGGTCGACGCGGCGATCCGGCAGGCGGACGCGGCCTGGGCGGCCGGCCAGCGCCAGGCGGATGCGGCCTGGGAAGCGGGACGCCGGCAGGCAGATGCCGCATGGGAGGCCGGACGGCTGCAGGCCGATGCCCAACTCGACGTCGCCCGACAGACGCTGACCGCCCAGCACCTTGCCGCGCAGCGTGAGGTGCGCCGGGCCGCCTACGCTGCCTTCCTCGCCGCCACCGACGCTTGCCATCAACGTCGCCTTGAGTGGCAGCAAGCCTTGGGCACATCCGAGGCGGCCGGCTGCCGCGACCGCTACCGTGCAGCTCTGAGCGCCGTCGCCGAGGCACTCACCCTCGTCCGGCTCGAAGGCCCTGATCCGGTCGGCTCCTCTGCCGAGGCTTTGGAACGCGCCCTCGACGCGAACGCCTCCCTGGGGCAGTACCAAACGGCGCACGCCGACTTCCTCGACGCCGCACGTAACGCCCTCGCCGCACCCTGACCACCGCCCCGGCGCCTGTTACCGAACGGCAGGAACGGCCGGAGCCGCTCCTGCCGTTCGGTGTCGCTCGGATCTCCCCCGTGGTGAGTCCTAGTTGTAGTGCTCCCTCAGGTGGAGCGAGTTGATGGGCGTCAGGTCCCGGTACTCGCCGTGGCCCGCCGCGATCGAGGACGTGCAGTCGTTCGCGTTGTAGCTGAGGCACAGCTCGACCACCGCGCCGTCGTACTGATTGTTCAGCACCCAGTGGTTGCCGACCTGGTTGCTGAGGTTGTGCGCGCCGTAGGTCCAGTAGATGTGGCTCGGCGACACGGCCGGGTTCTGGTTCTGCGGGTAGACGCAGACCGCGCCGTACGGGCAACCGGCCCAGTCGTCGGCCGGCTTGGCCTGAGCTGTGCCCGTCGCGACCACGGCCGCGGTGACGGTCGCGAAGGCAAGGGCGGCGGTGCGCCTCAGCGTTCTGCGCATATCGGGTTCTTCCTCTCCTGCGGGTCTGCGTTCGGATGACCGAAACCGTAGGGAAGGCACGGCCGGACGTGTCCTGACAGATGTCAGGGACCGCCGGACAGGTGGACTCCCTAGGTTCGGGATGGGGAGAGACCAACCACCGCAGACCAGGGGGAGTTGTGATCGAGGGAATCCGGAGCGTCCGAAGAAGCGGAAGAACGGCGTTCGGAGCGGGAGGTCGGGAACGGCGTTCATGGGGGCGTGAGTTGCGGCTCCTCGTGGTCGTGATCCTGACGGTGGTGAGTCTCGGCCTGCCGGCCGTCGCCGCCGCTCCGGCGTCCGCCGCCGCGGGATGCGCGCCGCTCCAGTCCGGCGCGAGCCCGGCGGCGGAGGCTGCCGTCGAGGTCGCGTGCCGGTACGTGGGTCAGCAGTACGCCTGGGGCGGCGGTCACGCGCAGGGCGTGCCGGGTCCGAGCCAGGGCCAGATCGACCGCACCTCTCCGGAGTCGTACGCCGACCCGGAGCTCTGGAGCTTCGACTGCATCGGCCTCGTACGCTGGGCCTGGTACAAGGCGACCGGCCGGGACCTCATCACCGAGCGCACCACGCAGGCGACCTTCGCGGCGCCGGGGTACGCGCACACCAAGTTCCTCAAGTCCCAGGGGTCAGGTGTGCTGCGTCCCGGCGACATCATGTACTTCGGCCGTGAGGGCTTCGGGCCTACCCATGTCGCGCTGTACCTCGGCAACGGCAAGATGGTCGAGTCTCCGCAGTCGGGCATGAACATCCAGGTCAACGACATCAGTGCCCGGTGGGAGCGTTATCAGGGCGCGTTGCGCCCGCATGCCGACGTGACACCGATGGTCTGGTCCTGGGACGGCCGCGGCTCCTTCCACAAGACGTGGGGCCAGCCCAACCTGCGGCAGGACTCGAACACGAGCAGCGGCATCAACTTCGCGAACGGCAACGGCATTTCCGTAAAGGTGCGGGTGCTGTGCCAGCGTGTGGGGGAGCGGTCCACGGTCGACGGCATGGTGAACAACGTCTGGTCGTTCCTGCCGGACTACCACAGCTGGGTCAGCAACCTCTTCGTACAGGGACCGGCGCTGCTCAAGGACGTGCCGTCCTGCGGCGACTACCCGGAGATCGGCGGCACCCTGGCCGGCGCGGAGAACAACACCTCGTGCGGCGACGGCACCGAGCCCAACTCCGCGGGCGCCTGGACAGCCAGGTCGACCACCGTCTTCGGCCGCACGGTGGAACTGCGCTACAACGCCACCACCCAGTGCGCCTGGGGGCGTATCACCGGCGGTGCGCCCGGCGACGAGATCTGGGTCGACCGCAGCGCCGACGGGGGCAGTACCTGGTCCCCGATGCTCGGCTTCACCACCATCACCACCGGCAACGACGCGTACACCACCCAGTGGAACGACGCCGGACTCCTCATGAGGGCCTGCGGAACGAACGGCCCGGGCGGCGCCATCGAGTGCACCGGCTGGTTCTGACCCGGTCGCCGGTCAGGCCGGTCGGTCCCGGGTACGAAGTGGTGCTCCTGGCTGCCAGGAGCACCACCGGAACACCACCTGATGGGGAAGGTGGAAGGTCACCCGAGCCCTACGTCGTCCAGAGCGGGCAACTCCGTTGGAGGGAGGGGCCGTTCCGGTTGGTGAGACCGTACGGAGACCGGTCTGTTGTCCCAATCCCGGTGTCGGCCCGCGACCATTCGGACATGGATCATCCGACGGGGGTACATGATCGGGCGGGGGCGCCGGCACGCGGATGTGTGATGGTTCTGGCCGTGGTGTGCGCGTTGGCGCTCCTCGCGTTGTGGCAGATTCACCGCGTCTTGGACCGCACATCGCCGCCCGATGTCGGTGCCTTCGCGCACTCCGCCACCACCCGGGCCGCCGGCGAGGCCGCGGCACGGACGAGTTCCGCCCGTCTGACGAACCTGACGTCGGCGCTGCCCTGGGGTGTTCCGCTCGGCACATCGGTGGCCGACTCCTGCCGGACGGAGGACCGGAACCCGTTCTTCGGGCCGGCCCGCTGGGCGCCGATCAACTGCGTCCGCAGCAGCGTCCTCTATCTCGCGTTCGACGGGGACATCCACGCGCGCCTCCGTCAACTCGACGCGGTGTTGGCCGAGCAGGAGTGGGCGAGTTCGGGTTCGTCGCCGAAACCGCTGACCGGGATGGCGACTTGGATGAGCCAGGCAGGGGGTGACCCGTCACCGGCCGCGTCGCAGCGGGGGAGCACCGAACCCCCGGGTTCGCAGCCGACCTGCCTGTCCACGACGTACGGTCCGGCCGCGCAGAAGCCCGACCTTCCGCACGGCGGGCTCGGCGTCCGGCTGCGCGTGGCGGTGGCGGAGCTTCCGTGCACGCCCAGCGCGGAGACCGGCGACATCCAGATCAACGGCAGACCGGAGAAGTCCGCGTCCGACGGAACCGTCTACCTTGCCTGGCACCCCCTCTTGACCGACAAGGTGAGCCGCGACGCCTACACCGCGCACCACTACGTGGCCGCCTTCTCCCTCGTCGACGGCTACGCCGTCGAGTCCACCCCGACCACCTCTCCGCCTCCGTCGCCGACCGGTCGGCGAGCGGGGTAGGTGCTCGCGCCGCCTCTGGCATGGGCCGGGGCCGTTGGGTACGGAGGCGGAGCCTGCTCAGCGCGGCGATCCCGACCGACCGGCGCGTGGACGGCGGATGTGCATCGGTCGAGGCGGCGGAGCGAGACGTGGCCCGGACGGGACTCACTTGCCGCGCAGGGCGGATGTGGTCTTGCCGGTGCGTTCGCGGAGGAGTACCCGCAGAGTGTTGGGGTGTTCGTAGCCGACCTTCCGGGCGATGGTCTCAAGGGACATGTCGGTGGAGCGCAGCAGGTGGGAAGCGCGTTCGATTCTCAGGTCCTGGACGAACCGGATGGGAGATGTCCCGACGGTGCGCTGTACGGCGCGTTGCAGGGTCCGCTCGCCGACGCCGATGGCTTTGGCCGCCTCGGGGATGTTGATGGCGTCGGTCAGATGCTCGCGGACCCAGAGTTCGAAGGCAGTGACGGTGGGGTCGCTCTGGGCCAGAGCGCTGGGGATGGTGTACGCGGCCTGCGACGGGCGTTCGTCGACCACGAGATAGCGGGCGACGATGTCGGAGAGCGCGGGGCTGTCGGCCCGGACGATGGCCAGGGCGAGGTCGACGTGACCGAAGGCGGCGCCGGCCGTGGTGATGCCCTCGCTGCCGACGACCATCCGGCTGTGATCCAGCCGGACTTTGGGATACCTGTTGCGGAACACGGGCGACAGCCACCAGGTCGTCGTGGCGCGCAGTCCGTCGAGCACGCCCGTCTCGGCGAGGAGGAAGGTGCCCGCGCACGCGGAGGCGATGGTCGTACCGCGGGCACGGGTTCGGGCGATCAGGTCGCGGACAGGCAGGGACTCGTCGCCGCCGACATGGTCGAGCAGCGCCGCAGGATCGCTCTCCGCCGGTGCCGGCACGACCAGCAGGTCCGCCGTGTCCGCGTAGGCGAGCGGCCTGGGCGCCACGAGGAGCCCGGCCCCGGTCCGCACGGACGGGACGGCACCGACCATGGTCACGTCCCACGTCGGCGGGTGGTGGATCTGCCCGCCCAGCGCGTTCGCGTTGCTCAGTACGTCGAGAATCGCTGCGAGCCCGGAGTCGAAGACCCCGTCATAGACGACGACTGCTACTTGCATGGTGGGAGTTCTTTTCTCCGTGATGTTCTGAACGGCGCATTGTCACCGGGTGGATTCAGTTGTCCCGTGTCGCATCGATGAATTCGGGGTGGTGGGCTCGGCTTCGATGACGGCGAATGCCCCGGCGGTACTCACCTTCACCCGACGAAGACCGGCCGCGGTGAACAGCGCGTCGAATTCGGTGATCTGGCGTTCTCGGCCGCCTGTCATGCCGAGCATGTTCATATCCATCAGAGGGGCGAGCCCAGGCCTTCCGGCCTCGTCGACCAGGTGGTCGACCACGGCGACACGGCCGCCGTCGGCCAGCGATGCCCGGCAGTTCCGAAGCAGGCGGACGCAGCTCGCGTCGTCCCAGTCATGGAGGATGTATTTGAGTACGTAGAGGTCCGCGGGCGGAACGGAATCGAAGAAGTCTCCGCCGACCGCGGTGAAGCGCCCCTCCACTCCCTCGGCCTTGGCCGCTTCCGCGGCGGCGGGAACGATGTGGGGCAAGTCGAGGACCCCGCCGCCGAGTTCGGGGTTGGCCCGCATCATGGCCAGGATGACGTCACCGCCCGCGCCCCCGATGTCCAGGGCGAGAGTGACGCCCTTCGTGTCCAGCACCTCGGCGATGTCGAGGGCGGACGCGCGGGACAGGTTGCTCATCGACTCGGTGAAGGACGCCGCCTCGTCGAGGTGCTTGGAGAAGTAGTCGAAGATGCTCTCCTCCCCATGGGCCGCGGTCACTTGGTGGCGACCCGTGCGGACGGCTTCGGGGAATCTGCCCCACGGCAGCCAATGCCCCGGCGCGGACTGGGAGATGGCGAGATGCCGCAGCGAGCGGGGGTCGTCGTGCCGCAGTGTGCTCAGCAGGGACGTGCCGGTGAAGTGATGCCCGTCCTCCGTGGTCATCAGGCCCAAGGAGGCACAGGTGCGCAGCAGTCGGCGGGTCGCGTCGGGATCGGTGGACTCCGCCTCGGCGATCGCTTCGGCGGTGTCGGCTCCGGCCGCGAGGTGGTCCGCGATGTTGTACAACGCTGCGGCCCGAACCGTCTGGGTGACCCAGAAGCCCGTGACCATGCCCATCATGCGCTCATGGTCCTGAGCCTCCGCCGAGCGGGCCGGCGACGGTTGTGCGCTGGTCAAAGCAGTCTCCTCAACGTGGTCTGCCATTCGGAAACGGGTCCGGTACGGCGGTCGATCGATGTCATTCCAACCCTGCGCCCGCCGCACCGCGCTCGCCACGGCGGTCTTCCTCCCTTCTGATAGGCGCAGGCTTCCATCGCAGGCAGTGGCGGTGGACGGCCCGGAACCTGTGTTCGTCCGACCCTGCCAATCCATTTCCGCCCGCTCGTATGACGGCAACGCTATTTCTTCTGTCGTTTCTGCTGCTGACGCGGTCAGGGGTGGTCACCGTAAATTCATGGGGCGCCGAGCAGTCGGTGTCCCTTTTGCATCGCGATCTCGGATTTCACGAGAAGTCGAGCCGCGTCCGTGGGGTTCCGAACATTGCCTCCGACCACAGCAGGAGAGGAACGTGAGTGAACATCACGACAGGCAACCGAAAGCGTGCGGGAGCCAGGCACGTGGACAGCGCGGTTGGCGAAACGCTGAGCCGGCGCGGCATCCTCGGAGGCCTTGCGGCCGTTCCCGTTCTGTACGGTCTCGGCGCGGCGGCCTCTCCGGCGTCGGCCGCCACGGCAACGCGGCGAGACAGCGTCCCGACGGTCACTGATGAACTGGTGAGCGGTCAGGAACGGCGGTACAACGCTCCACTGCTCACTCCGGGAACCCGTCTGGTGTTGCCCGAAGGCGTCAAGGCCGTTCCCGTCCAGGACTACTACAGCGGTCCGCACCTCGCCGCGGCCCGGTCGGCGTGGCCGTACGTGACGGCGACCGACGGCACCACGGTCGACGCGTCGACCGTCCCCGAACGCGGCGCCCCCACCCGTATCGCGATCCTGAGCGGCTTCACCGAGGGGTGGTACGAGCTCCTCCACGCGAACGGGCAGTCCGACCGCGTGACTTGGGATGCCGGGAAGCTGCCCTTCGTCTGGCTGTACGGCGAGTTCGGCGGCACGAACGAGGCTCCCTACCGCAACTGGTTCTACACGCTCGCGCTGCAGCCGTTCTCCCGTAATCCGTACGCCCGCACCACCCGGATCCGCTAGGAGCACCATGTCCCACCACTTCGACTACCCCGAAGACGAAACGCTGGACATCAGCGACGCCTACTGCTTCGCCGGGGCAGGCGACCGCCATGGCCCCCGAACGGTCTTCGGGATGAACACCTCGCCGACGTACGGCAAGCCCTGGAACCCCGCGGGCTACTACGAGCTCAAGATCGACACCGACGGGGACCACGTCGAGGACATCACGTACCGCGCCACCTTCCCGATCGGCTCCGACGGCACGCAGTACGTTCAGGTGGAGCAGCTCACCGGTGCGGCGGCCACGGACCGCAGTGCCTCGGGCACGGTCATCACGCCTCCTGACGCCCCCGTCGGGGAGGTCGTCGACTGCCGTCACGGCATCAAGCTCTTCGCCGGGCAACGCCGTGACCCGTTCTACAACTTCATCCCGTTCCCCGTCGCGACGGCGAAGGCACTGGCGACGGGCACGTTCCCCGACTTCGACGCGCTGCGTCCCGCCCACGACGATTTCGCGAACACCAGCGTCAGGTCCCTCGTGCTGGAGGTGCCCGTAGAGGTGACGGGCCGCGGCCGGGTGCACTACTGGGCGACCACCGCGTACTTCGACAAGGGCCACAACACCTGGGCCCAGCTCCAGCGCGCCGCCGAGCCGAACATGACCACCTTCTTCGACTTCGCAGGCGGCTCGGCACACGTCGACTACAACGCCTCCGTCCCCACGGACGACCTCGTGGGCAGGCCCGCCCACCCGGCGACCCAGGCCGCGTCGGGGATCTGGGGCCAGGTCAGGGACAACATCGCGGCGGTCGTCGAGGCCGGCGGAACGTACGGTGACCGTCCCCATCGCTTCCCCACCGCGCGGGCGTACGGGGCGTGGGCGGCAGACGCACTGCTCCCGAACGTCATCACGTTCACACCCGGCACCGTCGCCGACTGGGACCCCTGGTGCGACCTCCACAACGGCAAGGGCGTCAGGGAGGACATCGCGTCCAACATCATCAAGATGATCGTGAACCAGGACTTCTCCTCGGGACTCAAGCACGGGCCGCTCCTGGACCACTTCCCTTACCTCTCCGAGCCACCGGTCTCCTGACCCGTCCCGGAGTTCAGGGTGTCCGTGGCCTTGCCCGCGTGATCTGCGCCCCGTGACGCACGCAGGCTGAGCCACCGTACGGACGGCGGCTCAGCCTGCGTGCGTTCCCGGGCAGTCCACGACGTGGTCAGACGCCGGCCGGGGTCGGGGCGTGCTCCTGCCGGGCGGAGGCGTCGGTGCGGTCGAGTTGCTGGTGCAGCTTCTCGCCCTCGACGTCCACGTCGGGGAGGACGCGGTCGAGCCACCTGGGCAGCCACCAGGCCTTCTCGCCGAGGAGGGCGAGGACCGCGGGCACGATGGCCATGCGGACCACGAAGGCGTCGAAGAGGACGGCGATCGCAAGGCCGAAGCCCATCATCTTGATCATCTGGTCGTCCTCCATGACGAAGCCGGAGAAGACGCTGATCATGATGATCGCGGCCGCCGAGACGACCCGTCCGCCATGGGTGAAGCCGGTGGTCACGGCCTCCGCGGGCGATGCGCCCCGTACGTAGGCCTCGCGCATCCGTGTGACGAGGAAGACCTCGTAGTCCATGGCCAGGCCGAAGACCACGCCGATCATGAAGATCGGCATCATGCTCATGATCGGGCCCGGCTGGTCGACGCCCACAACGTCGGCGAGCCAACCCCACTGGAAGACCGCGACGACGGCGCCGAGGGCCGCGCCCACCGAGAGCAGGAAGCCGAGCGCCGCTTTCAGCGGGACCAGCACCGAACGGAAGACGAGCATGAGAAGGAGGAAGGCGAGTCCGACCACCAGGACCAGGTACGGCAGCAGCGCGTCGTCCAGGGTCTGCGAGAAGTCGACGGTCATCGCGGTCACGCCGGTGACCAGCACGGTCGCGCCGGTGTCGGCCTTGATGTCACCGGAGAGCGAGCGGATCGACTTCACCAGCTCCTCGGTGGCGTGGTCGCTCGGCCCGGTCCTGGGCACGACCGTGAGGACGGCGGTGTCACCTGCCTCGTTGAAGGTCGCCGGGGTGACGGCTGCCGCCTGTTCGAGGGTGGAGATTTCCCTGACAACCTGCTTCGCGGCATCCCTCCCGTCCTTGACGCCCTCGGTGTCGACGGTGATCGTCAGCGGGCCGTTGAAGCCGGCGCCGAAGGACTCCGACAACATGTCGTAGGCCTTGCGTTGGGTGGATGCGGGTGCCGAGCTGCCCTCGTCGGGCAGGCCGAGTTGCAGGCCGGCGGTCGGAAGGGCGATCACTCCGAGGCCGAGGACGGTCGTGATCAGCACGAGCAGGGGGCGACGTAGCACGAACTCGGCCCAGCGGGTGCCGAGTTCCGGTTTGGGGGTCGCGGTCCGGTGGGTGGCGGCGACCGGATTCTCGCGATCCTTGCGACGTAGCGCCCTCTTTCCCGCGAAGCCCAGCAGCGCCGGGGTCATGGTGAGCGCGATCAGGACGGCGACGGCGACCGTGGCCGCGGCGGCCAGGCCCATCTTGGTGAGCATGGGGATGTCGACGACCGCGAGGCCGGACAGCGCGACGATCACCGTGAGGCCGGCGAACACGACGGCCGAGCCCGCGGTTCCGACCGCGCGGCCCGCGGCGTCCTCGGCCTCGCGGCCCTCGGCGATCTCCGTGCGATAGCGGGACACGATGAACAGGGCGTAGTCGATGGCGACCGCCAGGCCGATCATCATGGCCAGCGTCGAGGTCGTGGCGGACAGATCGAGTGCGGCGCCGAGAGCCGCGATGCCGGTGGTTCCGATGCCCACACCGATGATCGCGGAGAGCAGCGGCATACCGGCGGCCACCAGCGAGCCGAAGGTCAGGACCAGCACGACCGCGGCCACCGCGATGCCGATCATCTCGGCGGAGCCGCTCATCTCCTGCTGGGCCATGAGCGCGTCGCCGCCGGCCTCGACGGTGTAGCCCGCGTGCCGGGCGGCGTCGGTGGCCTCGGTGAGCGCGGCACGGGCCCTGTCGGTCAGCTCCATCGAGTTGACCTCGTAGGTGACGGAGGCGTAGGCGGTCGTACCGTCCTCGCTCACCGCGTCCGCCGTGAACGGATCCGTGACACCGGCGACCTGCGGGCCCCTGCCCAGGGCCTCGACCAGCTTCTCGACCTCGGCCCTGCCTTCGGTGCCGGATATCTTCTCGCCCCGCGGGGCACGGATGACGACGCGTGCCTGCGCTCCCTCCGCGCCTGCCGCGGGGAAACGCTCGTCGAGCAGGTCGAACGCCTTCTGGGACTCGGTTCCGGGCATCGAGAACGAGTCGGCGGGCGCCGCGGGCGCGGACGATGCCGCGACACCGACACCCACGAGCACGGCCACCCAGAGCAGGGCGATGAACGGGCGGCGCCGGAATGCGTACCGCCCGAGGCGGTAGAGGAATGTAGCCATGTGGAACCTCGATCGGATGGGGATTTCGGGCGGCAGGAAGCCCCGGCAGGAAGCCCCGGCAGGAAGCCCCGGCAGGAAGCCCCGGCAGGGAGGCCGTCGCTCAGGAGGGGGCAGCGGGACCGCGGATGAGAGTGGGCCACGGACCGCACCGGGGTTGGATGACCGGACCGTGGGTTCGTTGATCGCTTCGGGCCGGGCTGCATTCAGTACAAACCGTGACGTTGCGTCAAGGTCAAATCGGATCCTCCAGGTCCCTCGCCGTGCTCGGGTCCGGTGGGCCGGCCGACGAGCCCCGCGCTTGACCTTGACGCGACGTCATGGATTCCACTGGGGCCATGCGAATCAGCGAAGTCGCCGCCCTGGTCGGGGTCACCCCGCGGGCCGTGCGGCACTACCACCATCTCGGGCTGCTGCCGGAACCCGTACGACGAGGCAACGGATACCGCGACTACGGCATGCGGGAGGCCGTCCTGCTCGCCCGGGTCCGGGGGTTGACCGACCTGGGTCTCGGACTCGAAGAAGTACGGGACGTCCTCGCGGACACCGAGGGTTGTGACCTGACCGAGGTCCTGGAGGAACTGGACGCCGACCTGGCACGGCAGGAGACCGTGACCCGGCAGCGGCGGACGCGACTGGCCCCGCTCCTGGCGCAGGTCCAGAGCGGATCCCTGTCCCCGGACGGACCGGTGTCGCCCGAACTCACCGACCTGCTCGCCGTACTCGGAGACATTGACGACTCACCGATGGCCGCCAAGGACCGCGAGCACCTGGCCTTCCTCGACGCCACGGCACCCCCGGAGAGCCGGGCCGTGCTGATGGCGACACTGCACGGCATGCGTCGGCATGCCGAAGAGGTCTACGGACTGCTGGACGGCCTCGATGACCACGAGCCGGACGACCCGCGGGTGACCCGGGCCGCCGCCGCGCTGGAGGCCCTTCTGCCCGACGGCCTGGCGACGACGTACGTCCCCGGCGAGGGCGCCCGCAGCCTGGCCGACATCCTCTTCGCGGACCTGGCCCCGGCCCAGGCGGCGGCCGTACGCCGCGCACTCGAACTCGTCGAGCAACGACAGGAGGCATCGCCATGACCGCCACCCCGCCGACCGCGTCTCCCGCCACACCTTCGGCCACACCTTCGGCCACTCCTCCCGGCGCCCAGCCACCGCCCGCCGCGCCCAAGCGCGCGTCCTCACATGTGCTGCGGTTCCTCGCGCACGAGCGTCGGATCATGGAGAGCCTGATCCGGTGGGTCGCCCGCCGTCCGCACGGCACCGAGGGCGCGGACGGCGTCTTCACGCACGGCCGGGACCAGGCAGGCATGATGTACGGCCTCACGTTCGCCTGCGTGATCGAGACCGTCGCCCTGTCCTTCCTCCTGGCCCGCTGGCCCGTCGTCCACACCGCCCTCCTGGTCGTCGACGTCTACACCGTCCTGTTCGTCCTCGGCCTGCACGCCGCCTCCCGCACCCGGCCGCACACCCTCACCGGCCACACCCTGCGCATCCGGCAGGCCGCCAACGTCGACCTCCGCCTCCCGCTCGACCGGATCGCGTCCGTCCGCCGCGAGTCACGTTTCACCCACGAGAAGAAGGACGGCGAGCTGAACCTCCCCATCGGCTCGCAGACCTCCCTCACCCTCGAACTCACCGAGCCGGTCGACGCACCGACATTCCTCGGCACACCCCGCCTCGTCACCCGGATCAGGCTGCACGCGGACGACCCGAAGGCGCTCTACGACGCGATCACACGAGCGCGAACCACGCCCGAGCCCGGCCTGGAAACGGCCCCGCGGCCCAAGGGGTCGTAACCACCCACGCCAGGGCGCCCGTTCAGCGGCTGAGTACGTGTCCCTGTCCGACAGGCGCTGTTCGGCGCCCCGCGTCTCCGCTGAAAGGACGCGGCCGGTGTCGGACACGGACGGGGCGTGGAATCCATCACGGAACAGGAGACCCGTCGGCGACGACGGGCACGCTTCGAAGGACTGGCGCAGGTGGTCACCGAACCCCTGCACCGGTATCTGCTGCGACGAACGGCCCCTGACATGGTCGAGGACGTCCTGTCCGAGACGATGCTGGTGCTGTGGCGTCGCGTCGACCATGTACCCGGGCTCGGAAACGGGTCCCTGCCCGATCGCGACGAGGTGCTCCCCTGGTGCTACGGGGTGGCGCGGGGCTGCCTGGCCAACGCCCGCCGGGCGCACGGCCGCAGGGTCCGCCTGGTGGAGCGGTTGATGAGCGTTCACCAGGTACCTGTACAGGCACCTGTGTCGCAGGCACCCGTGCCCCTGGTCACCGATCACAGCGACCTGCATGCCGCGCTGGACGCACTCGGGGAGCTGGATCGCGAGGTGATACGGCTGTGGGCGTGGGAGGAGTTGGCGCCGCGGCAGATCGCGGAGGCGACCGGAATGACGTCCAACGCGGTGAGCATGCGGCTGCATCGGGCGAAAAAGAAAATCGCCGAACAGCTCCGGGCGGGGCGAAAGAACGCCGAACTCGCCGGACACAAGATGAGTGAAGGAAGGAGCGGTCAGTGAATGACAGCGAGTTGCTGACCCTAATGAGGGATGCGGATCCCGCAGCGACCTCACGAGCTCCGCTGCCCGACATCAATCGTCTTGTGGAGGCTGCCATGAAGAACAACTCCGTAGCAACGTCGGAAAACACCGACTTCGACGCCACGAATTCCGCCGCGAGGATCTCCGCGGGACGGGGGCGCCAGCGTTTCTTCGGGATCGCGGCGGCTGCCGCGCTGCTCCTCGGGGGTGGTATCACCGCGGGCATCACGGCGAATTCCGGAAACGGTCACGCGACCTCGGCCGTCAAGCAGCTGAATCTCACCGTCTCCGGGAACGGCAGCGGAAAGTGCGCGGCACCTGTTCCGGACCAGCTGGCGGGTTACCCGACCCTTTTCTACGGGACGGTCGACTCGGTGAAGGGGCCGCTGATCACCCTGCACGTCGATCACTGGCTGCGCGGTGGTGGCTCGCGCACCATTCTGGTGAGCAATGACCCCGACTTCCCGGAGAATCTGACCTTCACGGTCGGCCAGCATTACCTCGTGGCCGCCGATAGCGACGGTGCCATTCCCTCGTGCGGTGCGAACTGGGTCTCGGAAGAGACCTGGGAGCAGTTCGTCGACCCGATCGTGAACTAGCGCCACGGTTCCGCCCCCCCCGGGTCCCGAGCACCACGGCGATCTCGTCGCGGTGCTCGGGACCGCCCTCATGCCGCACGCGGCCGGCCCGAGCCCGAGTGACCCAAGGGTTGCCGGGTAGACGGAGTCCTTCCAGCGCTGCAGTCGGCAGGTGGGAGGCGATGCGTTTCATGGGCAGGTCAGGGAGTGTCCCGGCGACGACCGGCGACCGGGAAGCGGGGGCGAACCCGGGCGCCGCGGGTTCTTCACCCGGGCCGGGGGAGTCGTCGAGACGCGTGACGTCCGGCCGGGGCTTCCCGTCGGCGACCGTGCACAGCGGCCGTGTGAACGGTCTGGACGGGCTGAGGACCGTCGCGGTGGCGGTCGTCCTCGTCTACCACGTGAGGCCCGACCTGTTGCCGGGCGGCTCGGTCGCGGTGGATGTCTTCTTCACCATCAGCGGGTTCGTCATCACCCGGCTGTTGCTCGCCGAGTACGCCCGCACGGGCGGCATCGGCCTGGGGAGCTTCTACCGGCGGCGCTGGCTGCGACTCGTCCCCGCTCTCCTGGTGGTCTGCGCGGTGTGCGTGGTGCTGTCGCTGACCACCTCGCTGCGGTCCTTCGACGGCGCCTGGGTGGCCGCCGGCCTCGCGGCGGCGTTCGTGGTGAACATCGTGCGGGCCGTGCAGCCCGGCCCGTACTCCGACCTGACCGGACCGCTGGGGCACACCTGGTCGCTCAGCGTGGAGGAGCAGTTCTACCTGCTGTGGCCGCCGGCGCTGCTGTTCCTGCTGAAGCGATTCCGGGCTCGTACGGTGCTGCTGTGCACCGCGACACTGTGCGCGCTGCCGGTGCTGTGGCGCTGCCACCTGTGGAACCCGGACGCGGCGCACCGCATCTACAACGGCACCGACACCCGCGCCGACCAGCTGCTCGCCGGCGCTCTGGTGGCAGTGGCCCTGGCCCGGCTGCGCGCCGACGATCCACGGCTGGCCATACTGCGCAGATGTGCCGGCCGACTGGCCTGGCCCGCACTGGGCCTGCTGTGCCTGACCGCCTGGAAGGTGCCGGTCACCGGCGGCGGGGGTGCCTGGACCGCGGTCTGGTACACCGCAGGGTTCCTGGCGGTCGCCATCGTGTCCGCGACGCTCGTCATGGGGCTCGAACTGCGCCCGGACACCCGGCTGTCGCGAGTGCTGTCCCTGACGCCCCTGGCCTGGGCGGGCCGCAACCTCAGCTACGGCAGCTACCTGTGGCACTACCCCGTCATCCGCCTCCTGGACTCCCTCGGAGTGAAGGACGGACGGCTGTCGGCCACCGTGGTGCTGACCATCGTCATGGCCCTGCTGTCGTACGCACTCGTCGAGACCCCCTTCCTGCACAGAGGCCGGCCCGCCCGCTCGGAGACCGCGCGCCGGTCTGCGGTGAGTGCGGCGAGTACCCCGAGGGCAGCACCTCCCTCGACGTGACGCAAAGCCGGCGGGCTTTTGATGCCGCCGTGTTCTCGCTAGCGGCCGCCGCCGCGCCGGTATAGCGTTGGCCTTCAGCAGTCGTGGTTCCGAAGTCCGTTCGCCCGTGATCGCACATCACGGGCGTTCTTGCTGTTCAGCGCCTCTCCGGACCAGGGCGATCACCTCCCGGGCTCGCAGGGTGCGAGCCTGGTTTTCCCTCGAAGGAGACGGCTATGGCCAAGGGCACTGTCAAGTGGTTCAACAGCGAGAAGGGCTTCGGCTTCATCGAGCAGGAGGGCGGCGGCCCCGACGTCTTCGCCCACTACTCCAACATCGCCAGCCAGGGCTACCGCGAGCTGCAGGAAGGCCAGAAGGTGGAGTTCGACGTCACCCAGGGCCAGAAGGGCCCGCAGGCGGAGAACATCCGCCCCGCCTGATCCCGCTGTCTCGGTAAGGTCCGGCCTCCCTTCGGAGGCCGGACCTTTTCCGTGCGGCCCGCGGAGGTGTGGGTCCGGTCGGGCTGGGGACTTGATGAGCAGGCTGGGCCCGGTGTTCCCATGGGGGCTGGCCCGGCCGAGGCTTCTCCGGTTCAGCTCAGAGCCGGGGAAGCCGCTCGGTCACGTCAGGCTGCCGTCCTCGCAGACCCGGCGGGCGACCTCGCGGAGCTTGATGTTGTTCTCCTGCGAGGTGCGGCGCAGCAGGTCGAAGGCCTGCTCGTCGGTGATGTGGTGGCGGCCCATGAGGATGCCCATCGCCTCGCCGATCAAGTGGCGGGTGGCGACGGCCTGTTCCATCTGGGCCTGGGTGCGGGCGTTGGAGTAGGCGACCGCCGCGTGGGAGGCGAGGAGCCAGCCCGCCGTCTCGCTGTCCTGGGTGAACGCGCCGGGTGTGCGCGAGTAGAGGTTGAGCGCGCCGAGGTTCTCGTCCTCGGTGAACAGCAGGAAGCCCATCATGCTGCCCACCCCGAGCGCGCGGGCCTGCGGGGCGTAGGCAGGCCAGCGCTGTTCGACGGTCAGGTCCCTGATACGGAAGACCCGCTCGCTGTTCGAGTCGAGGGCGGCGTCGAAACACGGCCCCTCTCCCAGCTGCTCCTGGAGCCGGTCGCTGACGACGGCGACCTGGTCGGTGGGAGCGAGGGTCTCCACCCGCTTGCCGCGCAGCACGAGCACACCGGCCGCGTCACAGCCCTCCACCAGCTCGGTGGCCGACGCGGTGATCCGCTCCAGCGTGCCGTCCACCGACTCCTGCGCCAGCAGTTCCCGCGCCATCGACGCCATCTGCAGCGCGAACCGTGCCCAGTCCACTCCGTCCTCCCTGACTCACCCCGTCCCGAACAGACTGACTTCTACCCACACTTTCACGAGACCTTCGCGCGGTGACCTCGCGGCGGGTTCAGGCCGGGAAGCGGGGCCGCCGGCTCAGGCGGGGAGTTCCTTGACGCCGAGGGCGAAGTCCCAGCCCCCCACCCCGTGGCGGGCGAGGCCCATCGTGAGCACCCCCGCTCCTTCCAGCCAGTGCGCCATTTCCAGGCCACCGGCGTCCAGCGGCCGCATCCCGAGGCTCTTGACGAACACCTCCACGTCCGCCTTGGCCCGCGCGTCGTCGCCGGCGATGAAGATGTCGGGCCGGCCGTTCTCCAGGACATGACGGAAGACGGTGTTGAACCCCTTCACCACGCCGGCACCGGCCGGGGCCACCTTGGCGACTTCCTGCGCGATCGAGGTGACCTCGCGGTGGGCCAGACCGTCGGACGTGGAATTGAAGGGGTTGCTGATGTCGACGATGACCTTGCCCGCGAGGGCGTCCCCGTAGTGGGCGACGGCCGGGACGACACCGTCGGACAACAGGGCCACGACGACGATGTCCCCGGCCGGGACGGCGCCCCACTCTCCCGCTGTGGCGCCACCGCCGAGCGCCTCGGCCAGGGCGGCGGACTTGGCATGATCGCGGCCCATGACCTCGACGGTGTTGCCGCCCGCCATCGCCAGCGCGCCGATGGTACGGGCCATGTTGCCCGTGCCGATGATGCTGATGCTGCTCATGAGATGTGCTCTCTTCTCGTGGTCACCCGGTGAGTCCGTCGACGTGTCCGCTCAGATCGCCGTGGTGCCGCCGTCGGCGGTCAACTCCAGCCCGTTCACATAGCTGGAGTCGTCCGAAGCGAGGAACAGCGCGACCGTCGCGATCTCCTCGGGGCTGCCCATCGCGCCCCGCGGGATCAGGGACTCGAACTGCCGCTTCGTCTCCTCGTCGAACAACTCCTCCTGCTTGGCCGTGGCCACCTGGCCGGGGGTCAGTACGTTCACCCGGATCCGCCGGTCCCTCAGCTCGTTCAGCCACACACGGGCCCAGGCCTGCTGCACGGCCTTGCTCCCCGCGTACACGCTCCATCCGGGGAAGCCCTTGAACGAGGCGTTCGACCCGGTCATGAAGATCGAGCCGCCGTCGTTGAACAGCGGCAGCGCCTTCTGCACCGTGAACAGCGTGCCGCGCGCGTTCAGCGAGAACGTGTTGTCGAACTGCTCCTCGGTGATCTCCCCGAGCTTGCCCTGCTCACCCGTGCCGGCACTCGCCCACAGCACGTCGATCGAGCCCTTCTCCCGCCTGACCGTCTCGTACAGACGGTCCAGGTCGTCCAGGTCGGCCGCGTCCCCCCGCACGGCGGTCACGTTCCGGCCGATCACCTTGACGGCGTCGTCCAGCGCCCCCTGCCGCCGGCCCGTGATGAAGACATGAGCCCCTTCCTCGACGAACAGCTTCGCGCCGGCCAGCGCCAATCCGGTCGACCCACCCGTGATCACCGCGACCTTGCCATCGAGCTTTCCCACGATCACTCCTTTTTAGGTACACCGATCTGTGTACGTAACGTAGGCGACGATCGAGCGGGAGCGCAAGCTATGTACACCGATCCGTACCAGACCGGGCTACGATGGAGTCATGACGAAGCTGGAGAAGGGCCCCCAGGGCCGGCGCCGCGGCAGGGGTGCGCGCGAGCGCATCCTCAGCGCGTCACAGCAGCTGTTCCGCGATCAGGGCATCAACCGCACCGGCATGGACCAGCTCTGCGCGGTGGCCCAGGTCTCGAAGCGCACGGCCTACCAACACTTCTCCGGCAAGGACGACCTGGTCGCCGAATACCTGCGCCGATTCGATCCCGACGTCATGCCCGGGGTGTTCGACCGCACCGACCTCACGCCCCGCGAACGACTCCTCGCCGCCTTCGAGGTCCCCGCGTCCGGCCCGGAGGAGCTCACGCCCCTGTGCCCCTACATCGCGGCGACCGTCGAGATCCACGACCCCGAACACCCCGCGTCCCAATACGCGCGCGACTACAAGCTCGCCGTCGCCGCGCGGCTCGCCGAGACGGCCCGTGAGGCCGGCGCCACCGACCCCGAACAGCTCGGCGAGCAACTGGCGCTGCTCCTCGACGGCGCCTCGGTCCGCACCCGAGTCCTCAACGCCGAGTCCTTCCCGGCCGCCGCAGCCATCGCCGCCGTCCTCATCGACAACGCCATCCCCGCGACGGACGGGGACCGGGGGAGCGAAGTGGGCGCGGTTCGCGTCGACTGAAGCGGGTTGTGCGGCACATGGGCCCCGGCTGAACCGCGATGCCTACGGCCGCGTCGGTCACGCGGGTCCGGCCTTCGGGTGATGAGTTCGTGTGCTTCGAGGTCGTCGAGAAGGTAGGTCATCACGGTCCGGTCCAGGCTGACCTCTTTGGCCGGGGCGAGTTGTGAGGGCGGTTCGCCGGAGGACAGGGCGACCAGGACGAGGCGCTGGCATGTGGCCACACCGGAGATCGCGGCCCTCCTCACCAAGTGGGGCCCTCGCATACGCAATGAAGTACGGCGGTTCGACGCCGACGAGAAGGATCCGCAAGCCTGAGCCGAGCCGGGGACCCGGAGCTCCCCGTCCCCGGGTCTTGGGGTGAACCTCTTCCCGTCGTCTCAAGCGAGTGCGGCGGCCAGCAGTGCGAACGCGCCGACGATGACGGCGACCCGGACGTAGTGGAAGCGGTCCCAGCGGTTCATCTGGTCCTTCCAGTCCGCGGGCCGGTTCTCGGGGGTCCAGGTCTTGCCGCGGTTGTTGATCGGGACGAGCAGCAGGACCGACATGATCACGCTGACGATCAGCAGTACGCCGGAGGTGATGACGAGTCCGGTGCCGTCGTGGTGCCGTCCGGCTATGGCCCAGATCGCGACGAGGACGAGCGAGCCGATGTACCAGACCGGCATGACGGCGCCGAGCATCCGGCCTCCGTGGGCGCGGCCGAGCTGGTTGCTGTCGTCGGGGAGGGCGTCGAGGATCCGGTTGATGACGAAGGCGACGGAGAACTCCACTCCCACCATCAGGCCGACGATCACGGTGGTCACGATCTGAAGTGCGTTCAGCATGGCTGCCCCTCCTGGGGTAACTGGAAATCTAGTGTTGCTAGCCGATGAGGCAACGCTAGACCTACTGCCGCTTGGTTGTCTAGCGGTGCTAGGATCGAGTCATGTCGGTACAGGAACGCAAGGAGCGCGAACGGGCCGTCCGCGAGCGCCTCATCGTGGCGACGGCCCGCGAACTCGCCGAGCAGCAGGGCTGGGACGCGGTCACCACCCGCCGGCTTGCCGAGCGCATCGAGTACAGCCAGCCCGTCCTCTACAGCCACTTCCGCGGCAAGCGCGAGATCATCGGCGCCGTCGCGCTGGAGGGCGCCGCCGAGATGGCCGCGGCGCTGCGGGCGGCGGCCTCCGCCGCGGACGGCCCGCGCGCCCGGGTCACCGCCCTCGCCCGCGCCTACCTCGCCTTCGCCGAGAGCAACCCGGCGGTCTACGACGCGATGTTCCAGCTCGACGGCGGCCTGGCGTTCGCGCAGGAGGAGACCCCGGAGCCGTTGAAGGACGCTTTCGCCGCCCTGCTGGAGACCCTCGCCGAGGTCGCCGGGGACGGCGTCCACCCGGGACTGTTCACCGAGGTCTTCTGGGCGGCCCTGCACGGCCTGGCCACCCTCACCCGAGCGGGACGGCTGCCGCCGGGGGAAGCCGAGCGGAGGGTGCAACTGGTGGTGGACAGGCTCGCCGTGGTCTGACACACCACCGCAACCGCGTCTCTCGTCGAGTACGTGTCGCATGATCCGCGTGATCGGCGGCCGAGTTGGCGTGCTTCCTTAACAACGGGCTTCCGTTTGGCGGCGATTGCCCACTCCACCCCTACAACAGTCTCGTCACCCACCAACACCTCGGGATCCGATCCCCGAGACAGGGAGAAGACGATGACTGATCATCGAGCCGATCTGCTGATCCGCGCCGGCGCCGTGCACACGCTGGTGCCTGGGCAGGCCCCGCAGCAGGCGTTGGCCGTGCGCGGGGACCGTATCGCCGCCGTGTCCGGCGATCCCCACGGCCTCGACCATCTGGTGGGCGCGGGAACCGAGGTGCACGACCTGCCCGGTGCCACCGTGCTGCCCGCCTTCGACGACACCCACACCCACCTGATCTTCGCGGCGCTCGGTGCCCATGACGTCCCGGTCCACCGGGCCGCGAACATCACCGAGTTCCTCGACCTGATCCGGCAGCGGGCCGCCGGCACGCCCGAGGGGGAGTGGATCCGCACCACCACCAACTGGCAGGAACTCAATCTGGCCGAGCGCCGCATGCCCACCGCGACCGAACTCGACCGGGCCACCGACCGGCACCCGGTCCTCGTCAAGCGCGGCGGTCACAACGACGTCGTCAACAGCTACGCGCTTCGGCTGGCCGGCATCACCGAGGACACCCCCGTACCGCCGGGCGGCACCATCGGCCGCGGCAGCGACGCCAAGCCGGACGGTCGACTGATCGACAACGCGCTGCATCTGGTGGAGCGCCTGGTCCCGGCCCCGGACCGCGCCGAGCGCATCGACGGGTTGCGGCTGGCCAGTCGCGATTACGCCGCCACGGGTATCGGGACCGTACGCGACTGCGCGGTCAGGCCCGAGGACTACGCCGTGCTCCGGGCCGCCCGCGAGGCGGGGGCGCTCGGCGTCCGGGTGCGGGCGCTGATCTCGGCGCTCGGCATGACCAGCGCAGCCCAGGTGGAGGACCTGCTCGACGTCATGGAGGAGTGGCGTGACGACTCCGACCCGTGGCTGTCGGTGTGGGGGGTGAAGTTCGGCCTCGACGGCGGGCTCGAAGCCGGGGCTACCGAGGAGCCGTACGCCTGCGACCACTCGTACTCCGGGATGCTGATCTGGGAGCCGGACGCGCTGGTCGAGGCCGTCGAGGCGGTGGTCCGGCGCGGCTGGCGAGTCGGGACGCACGCCTACGGCGACCGCGCGGTCCGCACCCTGCTCGACGTCTACGAACGCGTCCTGGAGCGCAGCCCCGGCCTGTCCGCCGGCACGCTCGTGATGGAGCACGGCGGCCTGGCCGGCCCCGAACAGCGCGCCCGCGCCGTCGCGTTGGGCATTCCCGTCACCATCCAGCAGCCGCTGCTCCACGACACCGCCGAGGTCGAGGAGGGCTTCTGGGGCCCGGAACGCGTCGCCCGCCTCTTCCCCGCCCGTGGCTGGATCGACCTGGGCGCCCAGGTCAGCGCCGGATCCGACTTCCCCGTCGGCCAGTTCGGCGCCATGCGCTCCGTCTGGGGCATGACCACCCGCCAGACCGTCATCGGCGTCAAGGGCCCCGAACACGCCATCACCTACGACGAAGCCCTCACCCTGCACACCACCAACGCCGCCCGGCTGCTCGGCGAGGAACACCTGCGCGGCACCCTCACCCCCGGCCGCCTCGCCGACCTCACCGTCTGGGATCGCGACCCCGCCCACTGCCCCGCCGACGACCTGCGCGACCTGAACCCCACGCACACCTTCATCGGCGGCGCCCTGGTCACATCCACCGGCACGCGGTGAGCACGCCTCTTGCGGCGGTCAGACCGCGCCGGCTTCAGGGGTGACGGCGGGAGTGGTGGACGTTGTCTGCGTCGCCGCGTCGAGGACCAAGCGTTGACTGCGCGCCACCGCACGGGATTGAGCGGCGTCGTTGCGTCGAAGCACGAAGACGGTGGCGAGGGCAAGGACACTGGGCCCAGAGAGCATCGCGGCGAGCCACGGCTGATCGTTGCTGCCTACGATCACCGCTCCGGAGAGCATGCCCACGGTGATGACGAAGCCCGCCACGAGTCCGGCGAGATAGAGAGCATGGGATCGCTTCGCCCTGTTTTCTCCGGCTTCGATCGCCTTCAGTTCAAGTTCACGGTCGATCTGCTGCTGGGCCATGCGGTACTCGTGATCACGTAGCAATTGCGGTTCAAGAGCCTTGAGCGCCACTTCGAGGTGATCCACCGGTACGTCGGCCCAGGCGCGCGCGACCTCCAGTCCGCCCAGTGGCGCGGCAGTTCCCCTTTGCTCCGTCACGGCCGCTCACCTTCGCCACTCTGCTGCATCCGATCCGGCTCCTGGCGGTCGTCAGGTGGCAGACCGAGAGCCCGGAACAACTGGTCAAGACCGTCGAAAACCGTGCCTGCGCTCTCGTCGAGGGCACATAGAGCCTCGGCGGCGACTTCAGCAGGTTGTGGATCGCGGCGGTCGGTTTCGCCGGGTGCCTGCTTTCCCTGCCGATGTGGGTCTTCAACGCTGCGGCCGCCGGGAAGTCCTTGAAGCCGGGCGAGGAACGACGCCGGTGGAGAGGGTGGCGCGACGGCCGCGAACACAGACTTCAGCCTCCGCTGGGCATCCGCCTCGGCCTTGCACTTCGCGCAGGTGGCAAGATGCGCGAGGAATCGCTCGCGGAGTTCGTGGCCGAGCTCGCCGTCCACAAGAGCCGAGAGCCGGTCGCCCAGGTGAAACTGATGCTCGTCCCCTGAGAGGTCCCGGGGTGTTCCCCCCAAGCCGGGCTCGGACCCGGCACGAGAGCTCATGCGCGTTCCCATGGTTGCCGACGTCTTGCCGGTAGTACGACTCGTCGCACGATGACCTGCGCCATACTCTCCCGCCCCCGAAATCTCAAGCACGGCTTCAACCAGTCTAGTTGGGACCAGGCAAGCGGGGCAGCGGGTGCGCGCTTTCGGAGCGGACGTAGTCCGGCGCCCCCGACCGGGGCTCACTCGCGGTGACTGTGACCCGTACAGAGTCTTGAGACACGTTTTACGTGGTACCTGAAACTGCGGGGCACGCCCCGACCGTCTGACAGGGAGCCGGGTCTGTCAGGGCCGAAGAGCGAGAGAGAGCGGGGCACGCCGTGGGACGGCGCAAGGGCAGCATAGGGATCGCACTCATAACGGGTGTGGTGCTGGTGGGCGCGAGTGCCTGCGGCGGGGGCGGCAGTGACAAGGCGAGCGGGAGCGACGCGAAGGCGTCGGGCAAGGCGAGTACGAGTGCCTCGCCCTCGCCGACGAAGCCCGCCGGTCCACCGATGCTGCTGGACACGATCACCCCGCAGACCGGGACGACGGTCGGCGTGGCCATGCCGATCTCGGTGATCTTCACCAACCCGGTCGCCGCCAAGGCCAAGGCCACGGTCGAGAAGCACATGAAGGTGAGCGCCTCGCAGCCGGTGGCCGGCGCCTGGCACTGGATGGGCGACCGGCGTGCCGACTGGCGCCCGAAGACGTACTGGCCCTCCGGTACGACGGTGAAGATCGACGCCGACATGAAGGGCGTCAGCAACGGCAACGGACGCTACGGCGTGCACGGCTACACGCACACCTTCAAGGTCGGCGACGACGTCCGCGCGGACGTCTCCGTGACCGGCCACACCATGAAGGTGACCCGCAACGGCTCGCTGGTGCGCACCCTGTCGATCAACGCGGGCAGCGCCGAGTACCCGACGTGGAACGGCACGATGGCCGTCATCGACAAGCAGAAGAAGGTCCACATGACCTCCTGCAGCGTCGGCATCAGCTGCGACAAGGGCAGCCCCAACTACTACGACCTGACGCTGCCCTGGGACGTCCACCTCACCCAGTCCGGCACGTACGTGCACTACTCGACCGGCGACCCGAACCCGGGCAGCGGCAGCGCCCGCGGCTCGCACGGCTGCGTCCACCTGTCCATGGCGGACGCCAAGTGGTTCTACGGCCAGGTCAAGCAGGGCGACCCGATCACCATCACCGGCTCGCCCCGCGCCAAGGCCCCGGCCGACAACGGCTACGCCGACTTCAACCTCAGCTGGGACCAGTGGCTCGCGGGCAGCGCCTCCGGGGAGAGCACGACCGCGACCCTGTGACGCGCGGTGGACGGCCGGCCCGCTACGAGGAGCCGGTCGTCCCGAAGGTCACCTTGTAGTAGCAGGCCCCCTTGCAGGGCATCGTCGCCCCGTCGTCGAAAGCGTACGAATAGGCGTACGGGGCGGCCCGCTTGAAGACCTGGGTGTAGTCGACCGGCCACTTCGACGGAATGCAGTTCTCGCGGCCCGCCCAGGCGCCGCGGCAGCAGTACGTGTCGCCGCCGAACGCCGCGCACGGCGGCTTGCAGCCGACGACCTGGCCGCCGCGGACCTCCTGCATCGCGGTGGGGCAGTCGACGTCCGTGGTGCAGACGCCCTTGTAGCAGCCCGTGGAGCTGACCGGGTCGGCGGTCGTGGTGTGGGAGATGTTGATGTACATGGGCAGGTTCGAGCCGTCGACCATGCTCACGTCGTAGAAGTCCATGCCCGCGTACGCGTCGAAGGTGAACTCACCCAGCGTGGTGGGCGGGTTGCCGCCGCTGCACACGCTGGTGCAGTCGCCGGTCGCGCAGTACCCCGCGGCCGTCCCGGTGCAGCCGGTGCGGCCCCAGATGCGTCCGCCCCAGTTGTTGGCCACGGTCACCGACAGGCTCTGGCCCGGGGCCAGTTCGCGGCCCTGCGGGTAGACGGCGGTGTTGGTGACGACCGCCCAGACCGTCTTCGGAGTCCGGTTGACGACCGTGATCAGCCGCTTGCCCGCGGGCGCCGACGACGGCTGCCCGGCCGACCCGCCCGCCCCGGTGACCGGCTTCCGCGTGCTCTTTCCCGACGCACCGGTCTTGACCGAAGGCGAGGCCGAGGCAGAGACCGAGGCGGATGGAGACGGGGAGGTGGAGGGGCTCTGGCTCGGTGCGGAGGGCGAAGGGCTGCGCGGTCCTGACGGCAGCGCGGCGGCATCCTGACGGTCCGCCGTGGGGGAGCCGCCGTTCCCGGACGGAGCCCACGCGCCGTACGCGATCAGTACCGTGACGGTCGTCGCGAGGGCGGCTGCCCCGGCGTACCACCACCGGAGCCGACGAGGTGATCGTGCGCCGTGTCGTCTGCGTCCTCGTGCCATTCCCGCGCCCTTCCCAGTGCTCCTCGGATGCGTCCCTGCCTATCGGTGACCTGGTCTACGGCGGCCCGACAACATAAATTGCGAAGCCGATCGGCATACATCGCGAAGCCGGTCGGCCGATTTTCTGTTGTACGCGGTTGCGTCGGCGGTCTCCGTTCCAGGGAGCGCGCTCCTCAAGTCCCGTTCCGGAAGCCCGGTTCCGGGCCCTGGGAAGCCGCCGCAGCCGGACCACACGCGGAGGAACAGAACCACATGCCCAAGTTCCACAGGAGTGGACCCGACTCCGCCGTGGTGACGGCCGCAGGCGCGGGCGACAGACAGGCCCTGGACGCCTTGGTCACGCAGTGCCTGCCGCTGGTCTACAACATCGTCGGCCGGGCCCTGAACGGTCACGCCGACGTCGATGACGTCGTACAGGAGACGCTGTTGCGCATGGTGCGGGGGCTGCCGAAACTGCGGGACCCGTCCGCGTTCCGGTCCTGGCTGGTGGCCATCACGATCAGACAGGTACGGGACCGCGAACAGTCGCGGGCCACCGACCGCGACCGCAGGGCGCACCTGGAGGACGCCGAGGCGATCACCGACCCCGCCCTCGACTTCGCCGGACTGACCATCCTGCGCCTTGGTCTGACCGAGCAGCGCCGCGAGGTCGCCGAGGCCACCCGCTGGCTCGATGCGGACGACCAGGAACTGCTGTCCCTGTGGTGGCTGGAGGAGACCGGCGAACTGGAACGCGCCGAACTCGCGGGCGCGCTGGGCCTGTCCGACCGGCACGCCGCCGTCCGCGTGCAGCGCATGAAGAAGCAGATGGAGATATCCCGGGTCGTGGTGCGGGCGCTGGCGGCCACCCCGCGCTGTGCCGAACTGGACGAGACGGCCGCCCTCTGGGACGGCACGCCGAGTGCCCTGTGGCGCAAGCGGTTCGCCCGGCACATCCGCGCCTGCGGGGTCTGCGAGGGCCTGGACGACGGCCTGCTCCCGATGGACCGCCTGCTGAGCGGCCTCCCACTGCTGGCCGTCCCCGCCACCCTCGACCCGTCCCGCGTGCTGGTCACCGTCATAGGCGGCGGTCAGCCGGCCGACGCGGGTGCCGGTTCCTCGACCGGCTCCGGCACCCCGTCCGCGCACTCCGCGCACAAGGCCGGAGCGGGCCGCGGTCATCGGGCGGCGCGCGGAAGTCATGGGCGCCGAGCGGCTCGTACGGGCCTGCGTGCCGCTCGCGGCCAGGTGATCGGCGGTTCGGCGGCGGTCGCGGTCCTCGCGGTGGCCGCGTTGGTCGCGGCGCGGCTGACGGGGGACACCGCCACCCCCGCCGCGGAGTCGGCACCGCCCAGCCCGGTGGCCGTCACCTCGCCCAGCTCCACTCCCTCGCCTTCCCTCTCCCCGTCCGCGAGCCCCAGCAAGTCCCCGACCCGCAAGCCCAAGCCGAGCCCGTCCAAGCACACCGCTGCCGCCCCCGTGCACATCGCCTCCGGCGCCAAGAAGGGCGTCGGGGTGTGGACGTTCAACGGGGTGAGTCAGGCGCTCGGCGCGAGCGGGGCGAGTTGGTACTACACCTGGAACACCCAGCACCAAGGGGTCACGACACCGTCGTCGACCTCCTTCGTGCCCATGATCTGGGGCGCGGACTCCGTCACCGACAGCGCGCTGGCCCAGGCCAAGGCGAACGGTCCCTATCTCCTCGGCTTCAACGAACCGGACATGGCCGCGCAGTCCAACATGTCGGTCGAGCAGGCGCTGAGCCTGTGGCCCAAGCTCATGTCGGCCGGCCAGACCCTGGGCAGCCCCGCGGTCGCCTACGGCGGGGACACCGCGGGCGGCTGGCTGGACCGGTTCATGTCCGGGGCGGCGGCGAAGGGGTACCGGGTCGACTTCATCACGCTGCACTGGTACGGCGGTGACTTCCGCACCCCGCAGGCCGTGGACCAGTTGAAGTCGTACCTGGCAGCGGTGTACGCGCGCTACCACAAGCCGATCTGGCTCACCGAGTACGCGCTGATCGACTTCTCCCAGGGGACCCGGTTCCCCTCCCCGCAGCAGCAGGCGGACTTCGTCACCGCGTCCACCAAGGCGCTCGACGGCCTGTCCTACGTGCAGCGTTACGCGTGGTTCGGGCTGGGCGCGGATCCGTCGAAGCCGAGCAGCGGGCTGTTCACGAACGGTACGACGGCGACGGTGGCGGGCCGCGCGTTCCAGGCCGCCGACTGATCTGCGACCGACCTACGACTGACCTGCGTCATGGGCGCCCGCCTCCAACGGAGACGGGCGCCCGCACGAGGTCATGCGCTCGACGTCATGGACTGACCCCCCAAGTGATGCGGTACCCGCACTCTCCCGAGCAGGTCAGCACGCTGGTCTCGTCGTCGTTGACGTAGGAGTACGCGAAGGGCTCGGCCTTCTTGAACACGGCCGCCGAGTTGATCGGCCACGACGAGGGCACGCACTGGGGCCGCGCCGCGTACGCGCCCTCGCAGCAGGTCTGGTCCGTCTTGAAGACCAGGCAGGCGCTCAGACAGGCCACGACCTTGCCGCCCCGGATCCGCTGCAACTTGGTGGGGCAGGACGCGTTGGCGTCCTTGGTGCAGCCCGCGGCGGAGCAGCCGTTCGCGTCGATCTTGTCGCGGGACGAGCCGCCGTAACTGTTGATCCACATCGGCAGGTTGTTGCCCTCGACCAGGCTGACGTCGTAGAAGTCCATGCCGTTCCACGCGTTGAGGTTGAACTCGGCCAGTGTGGAAGGGAATTCGCCCCAGGTCGAGCCGCACTGGAAGCGACCGCAGTCCCCGGTCACGCAGTGGCCGTTGCCCGCGGAGTCGAAGGAACAACCAGTGCGCGCCCATACCCGGACGTCCCAGTGATCGGGGACGGCGAAGCTCAGGCTGGCCCCCGGCTTCAGCACCCAACCCGTGGCTTCCACCGGGTGGTTGGGGTCGGCGGCGATCGCGGGCCAGATCGTCTGGTCGAGGCGGTTGACCAGGGTGACGGTGCGCTTGCCGGGGCTGACCCCCGTGTTCTGCTTGGCCGTTCGGGACGGCGAGGCGCTGGCGGACGGCTTGCGCGCGGCGGGTGACTTCGACTGCGAGGGCTTGGTGCGCGGCGATGTCGTAGGCGAAGGGCCAGGGCGGGATGGGGAGTTGGTGGCCGACGTACTGTGCGCGGACTTCGGGTCCGCGAGGTCCGTACGTCCTCCCGAAGGGGTTCCTGTCTGGCCGCGGGTCAGCAGGACACCGACCACCACCGCGAGGCACGTGAAGAACACCGCGGAGACCAGAGCGACCCGGCCGCGTCTCGGGCCGCGCGGGCCGGACGGGGATGCGCGGTGGCGGCTCGCCGGGGGTCGTTCGCGCCCGCGTCGGGGGATGGGCAACCGGCGACGATGCATGTCCACAACACTCCTGTCCGCTCCACGGCCCGCCGCGCCGCGCTCCGGCGGACGGGGTCTTCCGTAGAGGAGACCGGGTGCTTTCGGGGCGGATAACGGAAACGGGGGCCGCCCGGCCAACTCCCGTTCGGCACCAGGCTCATGGGCGGAGGCGGAGGCGGAGGCGGTGCGGGCGGCTCGGCCGGCGCCCCGGGGGGCTCGTCGCCAAGTACCCCCGGGTCGCCGGCGTGACCGACCGGGTCGGCTTACGTGATCGCGAGTCGGAACCAGCCCGCCCAGCCGCCCGTGGCGTCCCACCACGTGCTCTGGACGAGTCCGTCCGTGCCGACCGCGAACACGTCGAGGTGCTCGGTGACCCGGCTCAGTGCCGCGATCTGGCTGCCGGGCTTGGCGAGGCCGCCGGAGACGTTGAACCAGGCGGCCCAGCCCGTGGTGTCGTGCCACCACGTGGAGTAGACCCGGCTGTCGGTGCCGACGACGAACAGGTCCATGTGGTTCGTGTAGCGGACCACGGCCGTCACCGGGGAGCCCGCAGAGGCGACTCCGCCGGAGATCTGGAACCAACTCGCCCAGCCGCCGCGGGCGTCCCACCACGTCGACATGATCTTCCCGTCGGACGCGGTGGTGAACAGGTCGAGATGGTCGGGGTAGCGGGCGACCGCGGTGACCGTGGAGTCGGGACGGCAGGTCACGCCCGGCAGCGGGAACCAGTTCGACCAGCCGGTGCGGTCGTCCCACCAGGCGCTGTAGACGCGGTTGTCGGTGCCCACCGTGAACACGTCGAGGTGGAAGGGGTATCGGGCGACCGCGGTGACGGTGGCGCCGTTCGCCGCGACCCCGCCGCCGATCTGGAACCAGTCGGCGGCCCAGCCGGTACGGGCGTCCCACCAGGTCGACATGGTGCGGCCGTCGGACGCGGTGGTGAACAGGTCCAGGTGGTCGGCGTAGCGGCTGACCACGTTGACCGTCGAGCCGGGGCGGGCGACGAGGCTGCCGACCCGGAACCAGGGCGCCCAGCCGCTCGACCGGTCCCACCACGACGAGTAGACGCGGTTGTCGGTGCCGACGACGAACAGGTCGAGGTGGCCGGAGTAGCGGGCGACCGAGGTGATCGGCGAGCCCGTGCCGCCGGGTGAGGCGAAGCCGCCGGACAGCTGGAACCAGCCCGCCCAACCGCTGGACTGGTCCCACCAGTCGGACATCGTGCGCCCGTCCGAGGCGACCGCGAACACGTCGAGGTGCTCGGGGTAGCGGGCGACGACGCTGATAGGCGTACGGTCGCGGGCCGGCAGGGTGGCGAGCGGGCCGATCCGGTTCCAGATCACCTGACGGCAGACCCGGCAGAACGGGACGCTCAACTCCCGCATCTTGCAGTTGTGTTCGGGGCGGAAGGCGCCGCAGTGGTAGTAGTGCGCGCCCTCGAAGCAGCCGACCGTGCCGGCCGGGACGGTGCTGGCCCGGTTGTCCACCGTCGCGCAGTCGGGGTTGCTCATGGTCGGCAGGGCGGTGGCCGCGGCGACCGCCCAACCCCACTTGAGGGTGGTGCGGTTGGTGTTGAGCGTGACGTTCGGCTCGCCCGGTTCACCGGCCGGGTGGTGGTCGTGGCCGGTCTCGTTGCCGCCGGCGTAGTAGGCGTACTCGTCCGCGAGACCGTAGGCCGTGTGCCCGGTCTCGTGCAGGGCGATCTCGGTGGCGCCGGCGGCCAGCGAGTAGGTGCCGACCGAGCCGCCGCTGCCGCCGTAGACCGTGGAGTTGACGACGACGATCGCCACGGAGAACTCCGGGACCTGGGCCGCGGCCGTCTGTAAGACGGTCGAGTTGTTGCAGACCAGCAGCCGGCGGATGCCGTTCGCGCCGAAGGTGGAGTCGAAGTAGGTGCGGGCCGTCGCGCCGGTGCCGCCCGCGGCGACCGGGTCGTCGGCGCCGGAGTCGGTGGAGGCGACGTTCACTCGCCATACGTTGATCGCCGGCGCGAGTTCGTCGTAGGGAGGCGTGGCGATCAGGGCGTCCACGAACTCCTTGCAGACGGTCTCGAAGTCGGCCTGCTGCGCGGCGGTGAAGCCGTCGCCGAGCAGGACGACGGTGAAGGCGCGGTTGCGGGGCGCGGAGCCGAATATCTGCGTGCGGCCCTGGACGGTGCCGTCGGACGTGGTCATGGCCGCCCCCTACCGCTCTAGCCGGAAGGTGGCGAGATCGATGTCGGACGTCGTGCCGGGCGGTGGACTGGTCGCGCCGCCGAAGGGCTGTGCCTCGGATCCGGGCCGGTCCACGCGGACGACGGCGACCTCGGTGGCCTCGGGCGGGGCCGGGAGCAGCACGGTGAACGCGCCGCGCGCGGCCACGTCGACGCGGGTGATGGGCTGCGAGTGGTCCTCGGGGAAGACCTCGGCGCTCTGCTGGAAGGCACCGCGCGCGGCGACCCGGGCCAGGCCGTGTCCGTCCTCGTCCCGGGCCTCCACGAAGTGGCCGGGGCGGACGTCCGGGTGGGCGTCGAAGCCGCTGACGACGGTGTCGACGGGCTGCTGTGCGACAAGCGTGACGGACTCGCCCTCGTACTCGAAGATCAGGCGGACCGTATGGCTGGTCGATGTCTGTTCTGGGCTGGTCATGCTGAATCATCCCCCGGAGAGTCGGTTGTCCGGAGATGCTCCTCGGTGACCATGTGCCCGGCAAGCCCTGGGAGTTGCCGGGTACGGGAAGTCGCATCGGCCTGCGCCGTGCCGTCTAACGACGGCTCGGGCAAAGGGGCGAGGGCTGAGGGAGGTAGGACGCCGTCCGCTCGCGGCGTCTGCCGCCCGACGGGTTCAGAGCACCTTTCGCTGGACGAGCGCCGACAGCACCAACGCGCCCGGTATCAGCGGCAGCCAGACCGTCAGGACGCGGTAGCCGATGAGGCTCGCCGCGGCGAGGTCCATGGGGGCGCCGAGCACGGTGAGGGTGAAGACCATCGCCGCGTCGATCGGGCCGATGCCGCCCGGCGCGGGCACGGCGCCGACCGCGGTGCTCGCCACCAGGAACGCGAAGGTGACCTGCGCCCAGGTCAGGGTGAGGCCCAGCGAGGCGCCCACGCACATGATCACGGTCGCCTGGAGCACCGGCGCGGCGGCCGCCCCGCCCCACAGGGCGATGATCCGCGAGGGCCGGGTGTGCAGCGTGCGTACGTCGGTCAGGGCGGTGCGTACGCCGTCCAGGAGCGGTCGGCGCAGCGGCCGTACCGTCGTCACCAGGACCGCCGCGGTGCCGAGGCCGAGCAGCGCGCTGCCCGTGACCAGGAACAGAGTCCGTTTGTCCGGGACGAGTCCGCCCAGGCCCAGCAGATCGGGGTAGGCCACCAGGAAGCCGAGCAGCACCATCGTCTTCGCGATCGGCCGGACCAGGGAGTACAGGGCGAGGGAGGCGGTGGCCCGGGCGAAGGGGATGCCGCGGCCCAGCAGGAAGCGCAGGGTGACGGCGTGGGCGCCGAGACTCGCCGGGAGTACGTGGTTGGCGGCGCCCGCGGCGAACTGCGACGCGATCAGCAGACCGGTCGGGAGCCGCTCCGGCAGCGCGCCCTGCCGTACGCACGAGGCGGACAGCCAGCCCAGGCAGGTGAAGAAGAACGCGGCAAGCAGCCACCAGGGGTCGGCGGAGCCGAGGCGGGTGGTGCCGTCGTACAGGGTCCGCCAGTCGGACACCACCCAGGCGCCTATCAGGAGGACCGGGAGCAGGACGAGGGTGCGGCGGGCCGCGCGCGCCCAGGAGCGGGGCAGGCGCGGGAGGGACAGGAACGACGGGAGCGACGGGAGGGGAAGAGGAGCGAGAGCGGGGGTCGCGGTGCCGGTGGGGGCGCCGGCGACCGCGGGGACGAGGGATGCGGCGGGGCAGGAGGCCGGGGCGGGGAGTGGCCCGGCGGTGAGCGGATCGGAGGGGGCGGTGGGCGTGGCGTCGAGCGGCAGCAGGGTCACGGCGCACGTCGTCCTTCCACGTCACTCCCGCACACCGCGGGGGCGGCGTGCGAGCGGGACGGATACGGGGCGAGGCAGGAGGGGACGGCCGAACCGTTCCCGTCCGGCGTGACGCCATGGTGTCCGGAAACCGACGCGCCGCGGGCGCGTACACGTACGAGTCTTCCCACACCGCCCGGATCCCACCCGCCCGCGGCCTTGCCGACGGTCCCATCCGCCGTCCCGTCGGTGGTCCGGGCCTTGGGTCACCAGGACACGCCCCGGTGACGCGGCCATCGCCGGGCATGAAACGCAGGCCGTCGAGTCGGTGAATCAAACAATCCAAGGCTATGTTGACTTTCGGCTGATTGAGCCAGAAGAATTCCGAGGGTGACCTTCGAGCGCGTGTCCGTCGGCGAGGCCCCCGCCCCGGCCCTGTCCTCCGTCTCCTCCGACCTGGACGAGGCGGTCCACCGCTGTCTGGTCGCCGGCTTCGAAGGCACCACGACCTTCCCCGACACCCTCAAGCGCCTCATCGACCGCGGCCTGGGCGGGGTCATCCTGTTCACCCGGAACATCCGCGACGCCCAGCAGGTCCGCGAGCTCACCGACTCACTGCGCGCCCTGCGCCCCGACCTGATGATCGCCATCGACAACGAGGGCGGCGGCATCGGCCACCTGACGAAGGCCGGCGCCCCCGAGGTCCCCGGCTCCTACGCCCTCGGCGTCGCCGACGACCCGGACCTCACCGCCCGCTGCGCCGACGCGCTCGCCGGCCACCTGGCCGCCCTCGGCATCACCGCCTCCTACGCCCCGGTCGCCGACCTCCAGTTCCGCCCGGACAACCCGATCGTGCGCACCCGCTCCTTCGGCGCCGACCCCGACCTCGCCGCCCGCCACCTGCGCGCCTGGATCACCGCCACCGAGGCCCGGGGCATCGCCTCCTGCGCCAAGCACTTCCCCGGCCACGGCGGCACCGTGACCGACAGCCACCACGACCTCGCCGTCGACCCGCGGTCGTACGACGAACTGTGGGCCGATCTCGCGCCGTTCCGCGCGGCCGTCGCCGCCGGGGTGCCGATGCTGATGAGCGCGCACGTCGTCTTCCCGGCCCTCGACGCCAACCGTCCCGCCACCCTCAGCCGCCGCATCCTGCGCGATCTGCTCCGGCACGACATCGGCTTCGACGGAGTCCTGGTCAGCGACGCCCTGGAGATGAAGGCGATCGCCGACCGCTACGGCGAGGCGGCCGGCGCGCGCATAGCCCTCGCCGTCGGCGCCGACCAGGTCATCGTCGCCGTACCGGACCTGGAGGTCACCCTGGCCTGCCGGGACGCGGTGCTCGACGCCCTGCACACCCGGCGGCTGACCGAGGAGCGCGTCTGGGAGGCCGCGGGGCGGGTCCGGACGCTCACCGACCGGTACGCGGCACCGGCCGCCGCCGCGGTCGCCGGCTGGGACTCCGGCGCCGGCCTCACCGCGGCCCGCAAGGCCGTACGCAGCCGCGCGCTTCCGATGCCCGTACGCGGCGCCCACGTCGTCGACCTCTTCCCGACCCCGCACCCCGCGCTCAACTGGGGCGGCGAGGACCTGCTCACCGAACTCCGCCCGCTCGACCCCACGGCCACCGGTACGGCGGTCACCGGCGAGGCCTGCGACCCCGCCGACCTCGTCGACGGCATCCTGCGCGTGGTCGGCAACTCGCCTCTGATCCTGGCCACTTGCGACGCCGAACTGCACCCCTGGCAGACCCACCTGCGCGACGCCCTCCTCTCCCGCCGCCCGGACGCCCTCCGCATCGACACCGGCCTCCCCGAGGGCGGCGCCCTCTGCTCCTACGGCCGCGGCCGCGTCAACCTGCGCGCGACGGCAGAGGTGTTGGCGGGGAAGTAGGGACCGGAGCCGGGACTTCCGGCCCGCGTCGATCAGCGCCGTGCCCGTCCGGACGTCACAGTCGTACGGTCCTCACGATCCCGCGCGCCGCCAAGTACCCCGCGTCCTCTGCCCGTTCGGCCAGGACCACGGCAGGCCGTTCCCCTTCCTCGCGCAGTCGCATCCACGCCTCGAAGTACGCCCCGCCCGGGCCGGAGACGGAACGGGTGGCCGGCGCGCAGTCCAACACCAGGGCGGTGTCGCGGGGTTGGGGTGAGAGGGGCCGCTCCCGCAGCTCGGCGATCGTCGTGGCGAGGGCGTCGGCGATCGGCTTGGCGCGGCCGGCGGAGTCGAACAGGCCCAGGGTGTACTCCAGTTCAGGGAAGTCGAGCAGCGCCCGGTCCACGTCGTGGGAGCACCACCAGGTCACGCCCCACAGGTCCGTGCAGCCGGCCGCGTTGAGCACGGTGGCGCGGGCGAAGGCGGGGGCGTCGGCCGCCGGGATGTGCGGCTCGGGGGCGCCCGTCTCCTGGATCCAGACCGGCCTGCCCGGATCGTCGGCGTAGGCCTTGGCCAGTTCGGTGCCGTACTCGGCGAGGTGCAGCACCTCGGGGGAGCCGGGGCCGTAGCGGCGGGCGCAGTCGGCGGAGAACACCCAGGGGTGGACCGTCGTCACATCGCCCTTGCGGGCCGAGGCCTCGGGGGTGAAGGGGTGGTCGTCGCCGTACCAGGCCGCGTCGTAGGCGGAGTGCGTGGCGAGCTGCCCGGGGCGCAGGCCCTCGCGGGCGGCCGTCAGCAGCGTGTCGAGGTAGTGGTCCACCTCGGCCGCGGTCACCGGGTTGTGCTCGACCAGGTTGTTGAGCTCGTTGCCGAGCTGGAGGCCGATGAGGTTCGGGCGGTCGGCGAGGGCCCGGCCCAGCGCGCGCAACAGCTCCGCCTGCGCCTCGATCGCCTCGGGGTCGGTGAAGACATTGCGGTGGTGCCAGCCGCGGGCCCACTCCGGGTAGAAGTCGAAGCTCGATAGATGCCCTTGCACGCCGTCCACCATGACGTCGAGGCCCGCCTCGCCCGCGAGGTCGACGAGGTGCGCCAGCTGGTCGACGGCGGCGGTGCGGATCAGCGCGCGGTTGGGCTGGAGCAGCGTCCACAGGTGGAAGACCCGGACGTGGTCGAGGCCGAGACCGGCGATCTGGGCCAGGTCCTCACGGGCGCGCGCCGGGTCGAAGTCCTGCCAGGAGTGGAACCAGCCGCGGCGGGGCGTGTAGTTGACGCCGAAGCGGGGTGTGGGAATGGGATCCTCCTCGCGTCGCCGACCCGGAGGGGCCGGGGGCTTGTCCTCGCTGAATGTATCAACCACCATGGTCGGTAATGAATAACGATTTCAACCAGAGCGGTCCGCGGGCGGATGCCGAGGCGGTTCGGGCGGATGCTGAGCCGCCTCGGGCGGACGCCGGCGTACTTCGTGCGGATGGCGGAGTGCTTCGTGCGGATGCCGACGAACCGGCGCTCGTAGTCGGCCTGGACGCCGGCGGCACCCGCACCCGTGCTGTCCTCGCCACCGCGGCCGACGGCCGTCTCCTCGGCGAGGGCGCAGCCGGTCCCGGCAACGCCCTGACCGTGCCGTTGCCCGAGCTCACCGACCATCTCGTCGAGGCCGTGGCCCAGGCGGTGCCGGAGGCCGCACGGGGCCGGGTGGTCGCCGTGGCCGGCGGTTTCGCGGGCGCGACCGGCGTCTCGGCGGACGACCTGGGCCACCGCAACGCCCAGACCGCCCTCACCGTCGCCCTCCGGGGGCTGGGCATCTTCGCCGGGCCGCCCGGCATCTGCAGCGACATCGAGGCCGCCTTCGCCTCCGCCCCCGGCACCCCGGCCGACGGTCTCGCCCTGGTCGCGGGCACGGGCGCGGTCGCCATGCGCATCACCGACCGCCACTGCACGGCCACCGTGGACGGCGACGGCTGGCTCCTCGGCGACGACGGCAGCGGCTTCTGGATCGGCCGCGCGGCGGTACGGGCCGCGTTGCGGATGGCCGACGGGCGGGGACGGGAGACGGTGCTGGCGGGGTTGGTGGGGCGGGAGTTGGGGTTGCCGGGGGAGGCGCTGCCGGAAGGGGTGGCGGCGGAGGGGGCGTCGACGGAAGGGATGCTGCCGGAGGTGGCGTTGCCGGAAAGGGCGCCGGCGAAAGGGGCGTTGCCGTCCGCCGCCCCCGCCCCTTGGTCCCGCCCCGGCCGAGAGGCCTACCGCATGCACCTGCTCCCTGTCGTCATGGCCGAACCCCCGATCCGGCTCGCCCGGCTCGCCCCGCTGGTCGTCGAGGCGGCCCAGGACAAGGACGCCGTGGCGCTGGCGATCCTCGACGAGGCCGCTGATCAACTGACCGCCACGGTGCGGGCGTTGGAGCCGGGGCCCGGCGAACGGGTCGTGGCGACCGGTGGTCTCCTCGGTCCTGACGGGCCCCTCACCGACCGTCTCGCCGCCCGCCTCCACACCCTCGGCCTGCCCCTGGACTGGGTCGCCGACGGCTGCCTGGGTGCCGTGGCCCTGGCCCGGCTGGAGTACGGACGCCGGTCATGACACAGGCACCAGTCGCGAACGGCACCTATCGCGATCCCGCCGCGCCCATCGACACCCGCGTCCAGGACCTCCTCTCCCGGATGACCCTGCGCGAGAAGGTCGGCCAGCTCAACCAGCGCATGTACGGCTGGGACGCCTACCGCCGCACTCCCATCGGCTTCGAACTCACCGACGCCCTGCGTGAAGAGACCACGCGCTTCGGCGGACTCGGCGCCCTGTACGGCCTGATGCGCGCCGACACCTGGTCCGGCGTCGGCCATCTCAACGGGCCGGACGCCGAACACAGCGCGGAACTCGCCGAGTCGGTACAGCGACACGTCATCGACAGCAGCCGCCTCGGCATACCGGCGCTGTTCGTAGAGGAGGTCCCGCACGGGCACATGGCCCTTGACGGCACGGTCCTCCCGGTCAATCTGGCCGTCGGCGCCACCTGGGACCCCGAGGTGTACGAGCGGGCCGCCGCGCACGCTGCCGCCGAACTGCGCGCCCGCGGCGGCCATGTCGCCCTGGTCTCGGCCCTCGACATCGCCCGCGACCCCCGCTGGGGCCGCACCGAGGAGTGCTTCGGCGAGGACCCGCACCTCGCGTTGCGGCTCACCGAAGCCCTCGTGCGCGGTATGCAGGGCGCACCGGCCGAGCACTTCGCCACCGACAAGGCTCCCGTCGTCCTCAAGCACTTCGCCGGACAGGGCGCCACTGTCGGCGGCCGCAACTCCGCCGAGTCGGAGCTGAGTTCGAGGGAGCTGCACGAGATCCACCTGCCCGCCGCCCGCGCAGGCGTCCGTGCCGGGGCCGCCGCCGTGATGGCCGCGTACAACGAGGTCGACGGCCTGCCCTGCGCCGGCAACCGAGCCCTGCTCACCGAACTGCTGCGGGAGCGCTGGGGGTTCAGCGGCCTGGTCATGGCCGACGGCCTCGCCGTGGACCGGCTGGCCCGCATCACCGGCGACAGGGTCTCCGCGGGCGCGCTCGCGCTCAACGCCGGTGTCGATCTGAGTCTGTGGGACGAAGGCTTCACGCACTTGGCGGAGGCGGTCGAACGAGGTCTGGTGGCGGAGTCCGTCCTCGACATGGCCGTGGCCCGCGTCCTGCGCCTCAAGTTCCGCCTCGGCCTCTTCGAACAGCCCTACGCGAGGGGAGAGTTGCCGTCCCCCGAGCAAGGCCGTGCCTTGAGCACCGACCTCGCCCGGGCGTCGGTCACCCTCCTCAGCAACCACGCCGGTACGCTCCCGGTCGCGCCCACCGTCTCCCGTATCGCCGTCATCGGTCCCCAAGCCGCCACCACGGCACACCAGTTGGGCGACTACACCGCCCCGCAGCGCCCCGGTGTCGGCACCAGCGTGCTCGACGGGCTGCGCGGGCTCGCCCCGGCCGGCGTCGACATCCGGCACGCGCCCGGGTGCGCCCTCACCGGCGACGACCTCTCCGGCATCCCCGAGGCGGTCGCCGCGGCCGCCGCCTCCGACCTGGCCGTGCTGGTGCTGGGCGGCAGCAGCGCCCGTACCCCGGACACGAACTTCGCCGCCAACGGGGCCGCGGTCGGGGCGGTTTCGGAGATGACGTGCGGCGAGGGGGCCGACCTGGCGGGACTGCGGCTGGGGGCGGCCCAGTACGCCCTGCTGGACGCCGTCGTCGCGACGGGCACCCCGACGGCGGTCGTGCTGATCCAGGGCCGCCCGCACCTCGTACCCGAACGGGCGGGAGCACTGCTCACCGCCTGGTACCCCGGCCCCTGGGGCGGCGAGGCCATCGCCGAGGTCCTGCTCGGCCACGCCGAACCGACCGGCCGACTGCCCCTCTCCGTCCCGCGCTCGGTGGCCCAACTCCCCGTCCACTACAACCACAAGGACATCGAGTACGGCGGCTACATGGACATCGACGCCGAGCCGCAGTACTCCTTCGGGCACGGGCTGTCGTACACGAGCTTCGAGCTCGGTCCGCCGCGCCCGGTCGGGGACACCGTCGAGGTTGAGGTCACCAACACCGGTCGGCGGCAGGGCCGTTCGGTCGTCCAGATGTACGTGCGCCGACTGCTCACCCCGGTCTGGCCGCGCACCCTCGAACTGCACGCCTTCCAGGGAGTGGACCTGGCACCGGGCGAACGCCGCACGGTCGTCCTCCCCTTCGGCACCGACCGGTTCGAGCAGGTCGGTGCCGTGGAGGTCCGGGTCGCCGAGTCCGCGCGGGCCGCGCTCGCCGTCGAACCCTTCCTTGTACGCCTCAGAGCTTGACGGCTCCCGCCGACACGCCCTTGTAGAACCAGCGTTGGGTGATGACGAACAGGAGCAGGACCGGGATCACGGAGATCACCGAACCGGCCATCACCACCCGCTGGTCGTAGCCGAACGACGAACTCTGCAGCCGCGACAGGCCCAGCGTCAGCGTCATGTGGCTCTCCGAGCGCAGCACGATCAGGGGCCAGAGGAAGTCGTCCCAGGCGCTGATGAAGGTGTTGATGACGACCACCAGGATCGCGCCCCACGCGGACGGCAGATACAAGTGCCGGAAGCGCTGCCACTCGTTCGCTCCGTCGAGCATCGCCGAGTCCTCGATCTCGCGCGGCACCGCGAGGAACGCGCCGCGCATCAGCAGGACGTTGATGGCGCCGACGAACCCGGGCAGCCACACCCCCGCCAGGCTGTCGACCAGCCCGAGGTCGCGGATGCTCAGGAACAGCGACACCATGATCGACTCGAAGGGGAACATCATCGAGGCGACCAGCACCACCCAGACCGCCCTGCGGCCCTTCCAGCCGGGCTTGGAGAGCATGTAGCCGGCCGTGGTGGAGAACACCAGTTGGCTGGTGACCGAGAGGGCGACCACGATCAGGCTGTTCCTGATGTACGTGGCCACCGGCACCTGGTCGAAGACGGTCCGGTAGGCGCGCAGGGTCGGGTGCTGAGGGAGCAGCGAGGCGTTCGCGCCGAAGACGTCCTCGCCGGTGCTCTTGAGCGAGGCCAGCAGCTGCCACAGCAGGGGGCCGACGGTGAGGCCGAGGACGAGGAGCAACAGCAGGTAGCGGACGACCAGTTCGCGCGGGCGGCCGTAGTCCCGCCAACGGGGTGTCAGGCGGCGGGACTTGGGCCGCACGGCGGTCGCCGTCATGACTCGTCCTCCTTCGTGAGGCGCTGCGCCAGCAGGGTCAGGCCCAGGGTGAGGACGAACAGGGCCACGCTCACCGCCGAGCCGTATCCGGCGTTGCCGGTGATGGGGTCCAGGCCGACATCCCGGATGTAGAAGGGGAGGGTGCGGTCGGCGCCGCCGGGGCCTCCGGTGGAGCTGCCCAGCATGTAGATCTCGGTGAACACCCGCAGCGAACCGATGCCGGTGAGCGTGCCGACGAGCATCATCGCCTGCCGTACGCCGGGCACGGTGATGTGCCAGAAGCGGCGGGCGGCACCGGCACCGTCCATGGCGGCGGCCTCGTGCAGTTCCTTGGGCACGTTCCCGAGGGCGGCCAGGTAGAAGACCATGTACCAGCCCAGGCCCTTCCACAGGGTCAGGCCCATCGCGGAGAGCAGGATCAGCCACGAGTCGGAGAGGAAGGGGATGGCCGACCGGATCAAGTGGGCCTTCTCCAGCCAGGTGTTGACCAGTCCGTCGTCCGCGAGCAGCCACTGCCAGCTCAGTCCGACGACCACGCTGGAGGCGAGCACCGGCGTGTAGAAGGCGGACCGGAAGAAGCCGATGCCGGGCAGGTTCTTCTCCACCAGGACGGCGAGCAGCAGAGGCAGCAGCACCATCAGGGGGACGACGATCAGCGCGTACAGGACGCTGTTGCGGGTCGCCAGCCAGAAGTCCGAATCGTCCAGCATCCGGGTGTAGTTGGAGAGCCCGACGAAGCTCGCGGCGCCGCCGAGCGGCTTGGCGTCGGTGAACGACAGCAGGAGGGTGTTCAGGAAGGGGAACACCCCGAACACCACCGCGCAGCCGATCGCGGGCGCGGTCCACAGCCACGGCAGCCACCAACGGCGGTACATCGCCGCCCCGTTGGCACCGGGAGCGGGACCCGGCAGGACGGCCCGGGCGAGTCGGCGGAGGCGGGAGGGGGCAGTGCCCGGCGCGGTGGCGGTGCGACGCGTACCGGGCACGGTGGCGGTGTGCTCCGCGCCCGGTACGGACACCGGGTCGGTGAACTGTGCCGTCACCGTCAGCCCGCCTGCTTCAGCAGCTCGTTCGCCTTCTCCTGCGCGTCCTGCACTGCCTGTTCGGGGCTCTTCTTGCCCTGCATGGCCAGCTGCACCTGGCCCACGATGGCGTTCTGCACGGCCGTGGAGAGGTTGGTCTGGTAGGCGGTGGCCGTCTTGAGCTGCTCGGCGACGAGCTTGCGGGCCTGCGCGAACGGGTCGTCACCGCTCGCCTGTTGGAAGAACGGGTCGTCCAGCGAGGCCGTGGTCGTCGGGAAGATGACCACGTTCGGGTCCTTGCACCAGGCCGTCTGGTTCTCGGTGTTCGTGAGGAACTCCGCGAACGCCAGTGCCGTGGGGGCGTTCTTGCTGGTCGCCGCGGTCGCTATGTACTGCGGGGCGCCGGTGGTGTGGCCGAGCGCGTCGAACGGCTGCTGGCCGACCGCCGTCCTGGCATAGATCGACGGGCTGTTCTGCTTCACGAAGCGCACGAAACTCGGGTTCGTCGAACCGTAGGCGACCTTGCCCTGGCTGTAGAGCGTGGAGGGGTCGTTGTTGGAGGACAGCGAGTCCTTCGGCATCGCGCCCTCCTTGTACAGCTTCGCCATCCAGGCGACCCACTGCGTGGTCCGCGGATCATCGGCGAACACAGCCGACTTGCCGTCGGCGGAGAGGGACTTGATGTTCATCTGGTCCCAGTCGGCCGGGATCCGCCAGACCGGGTTGGCCATCGTCGCGTAGTACTTGCCGTCGGCCTTCTTCGCGATCTTCTCGTAGTCGGCGAACAGCCCGAACAGGGTCGTCGGCGGCTTCGCCGGGTCGACGCCCGCCTTCTTCAACAGGTCGGTGTTGTAGGTCAGAAGGACACCGCCGGTGTACCAGGGCAGCACGGTGTGCACCGAGGTGCCCGAGGTGTCCTTCATCGTGCTGGACTTCCAGAACGCCGGGACGAACGGCTTCGCGGCATCAGGGTCCTTGACGCCCAGGTCGAGCAGATAGCCGGCCTTGGTGAGGGCGGTCGCGGTGGGGGAGTCGACGTTGAGCACGTCCGGCAGGGTGCAGGCCTGGGCGTCGGCGACGGTGCGCTGGCCGAAGGTCGCGTCACCGGGATCGTCGATCCACTTCACCTTCGTACCTGGGTGCGCCTTCTCGAACGCCTTGATCACGCCGTTGAAGAAATCCCCGAAGTCCTTCTTCAAGTTGGTCGTCTGGAAGGTGATGTCGCCCTTGACGTCACCGGTCAACTCCCCGGACCCGACATTGCCCTTGTCGACCTTGCAGCCGCCGGCGGTGGCGCCGCCGCTGTCGGAGCCGCCGGACAGGCCGCACCCGGCCGCCGTCAGCGTCAGGGCGATGAGTCCCGCCACGGATGCGGTCAGTCTTCCAGCGCGCATGTCCACCCTCCTGGGACCAGCCGACGGCTGGTTCAATGAACCGACTTCCACTCCGATTGATGAAAAGGTGGACCAGAATTCATCGGAGGTCAATGGGTTCCCGTGTTGCTTTTAGGTTCCGTGGACGATCAATGACGGTGTTCGTGGTCCGGGTGCGCGGGGTCGCCGGGGTGCTCGTGACCGGCCGCGTACTCCACGTCGGCGCGGGCCCGGTCGAACCATGCGAAGAAGGCGCGGGTGCCCGCCGCGCGCCGCAGTTCGGCCGCGATGCCCTCGCTTACCTGCGCGTACGGCAGGAAGTCCGCGGGCGTCGGCCGCCCGAACGGATCGACCCCGCGCCGCAGCGCGTCCGGCGTGAGGAAGCGGTCGAGGTTGCGCTCGTAGTAGTCCCGTACGGCCGTCTCCGGCACGTCCTGCTCGGCCGCCAGCTCGGCCAACAGGGCGCGGGCGGCGGGGGAGTGGGCGAGCGCCGCCGCGACGATGCTGCCGAGGTCGGCGACATCGGTCTCGGCCACGGCGAGCAGCCGGGTCGGCGACACCTCCGGCGGCAGGGCCAACCCCCGTTCCGCGCAGGCCCGTCGGGTCAGTTCGTCGGCGACCACCACCTGGGTCGCCCACCGCCGGCGCTGCCGCTCCGCCCGCGCGAGCGACTCGGGGCGGCTCGTCTCCCGGTCGCGCGCCGGCACGGACTCCAGCAGCGCGTCCACGGTCGCTCGCGGCACCGCTCTGCCGTGCACCACGGCCGCGTGCTCCGAAGTCACGTGCGCCGAGGTCACGTGCTTCGAGGTCACGTGCTCCGAGGTCACGGTGTCACCTCCAGCTCGACGGCCTCCGTGTAGACGACCCGCCCGTGCCAGGCGACCTTCGCGAGCAGCCAGTACGAGCCCGGCGGGATCGCCCCGCCGTCCACGTGGACGAAGACCTCCGCCTCCTCCCCGCCGGCCACGGTGAAGCCCTGGCAGCCTGGTCCGACCCCCGGCCAGGTCTCCCACGCGGACACCGCCCACAGGGTGCCGTCGACCGGCCCGCGGGTGGTGTTGCGCAGGGTCACCGGAACCCGGGTCCGTTCGCCTCTGCGTATGCGGACCCAGTCAACGCCCAGGTCCGCCAGCAGAGTTGGTGCTGCGTGGCGCTCGCCCGGAACGTCGAGCGCCACGACATCCTCGTAGTCCTGTCCCTCGTACGACAGGCGTGCGGTGAGCCAGTGCCGGCCGGGTACGGCGTCCGGCGGTGGCGTCACGGTGACTTCGGTGAGCGTGAAGCCGCCGGGGCCCAGTGCGTACGGCAGTTGGGCGGGCTCGGCGGCCCAGCCGGGCGGGACGCCGACCGTGACGATGCCCGAGACCGGCGCGTCGGTGAGCTCCGAGGAGACCCGGACGGTCGCGGTGACCGGGCCGCCGGATGCGGTGAGCGCGGTCGGCGAGAGGTAGACGGCCACCGGCATGTTGCCGCGGGGCGCGGGGCCCGAGTTGTGGAGCCAGTAGCGGGTGGCGACCGGCTGCGCGGGCTCGTGCGCGGCGACACCGGAGCCGTGGTCGTGATCGGGGTCGTAGGAGAGCCGCGGGCCCTCCCGGGGCGTGGCCAGGAGCGTGGCGACCTCGAAGCCGGTCAACCCGACGCCGAGCGCGCCCTGTTGGTCCGCGGCGAGCGGCTCGCCGGGTCGTTCCAGTACGTCCGCACGGGCGCCCCGGGTCCACTCCCGCGGTCCGCGCACCCGCGCCCGCACCGGACGCCCGTTCACCTCGTGCGCCCGGACGACGACCCCGCGTCCCGGATCGGCGGGCGTGACACCGCCCCTGGCGAGCGGGGAGCCCAGTGGCTTGAACGCGTCCAGCAGGACCTCGCCGGCGGGCTCGATGCCGAGCAGCACCGACTCGCGCGGCAGGACGGGATCGTCCGAGGACCCGCGCATCCGTGCGGTCAGCGGATGGTTGAACTCGTGCCCCAGGCGCGGCAGTTGCTGGTCCCGCCAGTCGCCCTCGCCCGCGACCACGGCGTACTCGAAGGTGTGCGACCAGCGTTGGAGCTGGAAGGCCGAACCGTCGGGCGCGGTACGGCGGGGCGGGTCGACCCAGATGCCGGACGGCCAGCCCGTGCAGGAGCGCATCAAGGACATGTAGAGATCGCCCGAGGAGGTGACGACACACCCGGGCGTGCCCCGGTTGAGGACGGCGAAGCCGCGCCCGTCCCAGGCGTCGCCCGGCGGCAGCGCCTCGCCCCCGCCCGCCGCGGTGGCCCGGACGACCCCATCGTCGAGGTCGGCCACCAGCGCGTCCACCGCCTTCGCGTCGCCCTCGGCGTCGACGCCCGCGACCACCAGCAGCGGCAGCCGCTCCAGGTCGCGCAGATCGGCCCCGGGCACCCACTCCTCGCGCAGCCCGGCCCGCGGCGCGATCCAGACGAACGCCACCCCGTTCTCGGCCAGTTGGCGCCCGAGCTCGCGCCCGGCGGCCGGGTCCCAGCCGAGCGCCTCGGCGACCACGGCGTTGCGGTCGGGGCCGCCGACGGCGATCCGGATGTCGGGCAGGTTGGAGTCGACCTCCAGGTCGCCGTAGCGCGGTCCGTCCGCGATCGTCGAGGTCGCGGTGACCCCGGCGCGGACCAGGGCGGCCGCGAGCGGGGTACCCACCTCGCCGGCCTCGGCCCAGGAGGCGTACACCAGCTCGGCGACCCCGATCGACCGTCGGCCGAGCAACACCCCGGTGTCGTCCCGGAGTTCGACCCGTGCCGTCGAGCCGAGCCCGAACCAGGTGTTGGCCGGGTTGTCCAGCGTCCACGGGAACCGCTCGCTGTCCACGTCGACGAACCCGAACCCGCGCCCGATCACCGCGTCCGCCACCTCGTGCACGGGCAGCCCGCCCTGCACGTCGGAGGGCCAGCGGACCCGGATCAGCCGGTCCGCGCCGGTGTAGCCGTCGATGGTGGTGGTCACGTCGAGGCGCGGCACCCCCGTCCACAGCGTCAGCCGCTGGGTGTACCGGAAGAGCCCGAGGTCGGCGTTGACGGTGATCCGGGAGCCGGCCGGCGCGTGCTCGACCTCGACCTCGGCCTGAACGTCCTTGCTGCGGGCGGCGGTTGTGCCGGTCGGGGTGAGGTGCCAGGGGCCCTCGCCGAAACGGGGGTGCCTCGGGTACTCCTCCTGCACGACCAGCTCGTTGCCGATCTCGCCGGCGCGCAGCAGCTCCCGGCCGCCCTCGGCGAGCGCGCGCAGGCTGCTGACGCCACCGCCGCGTGCGGGGTCGACCGTCACCTCGTAGAACTCGTTGCGGATGGTGGTGCCCGTGGCGGGGGTCCACTCGGGGGCCGAACTCCCTGTGAGGGGGAGGGCCTTGAGGCCGATGCCGGGGATCTCCGGTACTACGACGGTGAGTCGACCGTCCTCCAGCACGGCGGGCAAGGGGGTGCCGGAGTCGTCCAGGGGGACCTGGCCGTCCGGGTCGGGGAGGGTCAGGACGTCGCGGCGGGGCCAGCTCGCGGAGTTGAAGACGACCAGGTCGGATCCGTCTCCCGGGGTGACCCGGTCGGCGAGGGCCTGGGTGGCGTCGGTGTGCACGGTCTCGGCGAGGTCGGCCAGTTCGCGCCAGCCGGTCATCAGGTCGATGTAGACCTGGTCCGACTCGGAGCCGGTGATCGCGTCGTGATGGGCGCCGTAGATCAGCTGCCGCCAGGCCTTGTCCAGGGCCGCGTCCGGATAGGGGTGCCCGGTGACCAGGGAGGCGAGGGTCGCCCAGGCCTCCGCGTCGGCGAGGAGCGTCTCGCCGTACCGCTGGGCCTGTTTGGTGTCGATGTAGGAGACGTCCTTGCCGGTGTAGACCGGGTTCATGTCCCGGGTCTGCGGGGACGCCTTGCGGCCCTCGGCCGCCAACTGCCCCCGTACGGCGGCGAAGAAGTCCCTCGGTACGGCGCTGACGAAGCGCGGCCAGAGGTAACGGGCGTTCCAGTCCCGGTGGATGTCCATCACCCAGCGGCACGGGGGCGCGTAGTCGCCGCCGACCGGGAGCAGCACGTTGCGGGTGAGCGCGACCTTCTTCAGCCCCCGGAAGAGCTTGAGGGCTGCCGCCTCCGCCTCCGGGAGGGTGGGCGCGTTGTCGATCGCCCAGCCGGCGCCGTAGTGGTTGACCATGTAGGCCGTCAGCAGCCCGCGTCCGGAGGGCGCGATCCAGCTGAACTCGGCCGGGAACTGCATCCGTTGGGGATCGCGCGGCTCCTCGCCGAACACGGAGAGCGTCGGACCCCACTGGTGGAACGGTCCCCGTGCCCACGAACTCGAACCGAGCCCGGCGTCCGCCATCAGCCCCGGGAACTGCGGGTCGTGCCCGAACGCGTCCAGCTGCCAGGCGGTCTGCGGCGACGCGCCCATGATCCCGCGCTGGAATCCGTCGCCGTACAGCGCGTTGCGTACGGTCGCCTCGGCGCCGGTGAGGTTGGTGTTGGGCTCGTTGTAGGTGCCGCCCATGATCTCGACGCGGCCGGTGCGGATCAGCTCCCGCAGGAAGGCGCGCTCCTCGGGGAAGGAGTCCCAGTACGGCTTGAGGTAGTCGACCTCGGCGAGCACGAAGGTGTACGCCGGATCGCGCCGGGCCAGGTCGCAGTGGGCGCGGACCAGGCTCATCCCGGACTGGCCGCGCGAGTCGAAGGTGCGGGCCGGTAGCCCGGTCAGGGCGGGGTCGTCGGCGACGTCCCAGGTCGCGGTGTAGGCGGCCTGGGTGTTCCACCAGACGGGGTCGTAGTGGAAGTGGCTGACCATGAACATCGTCCAGCCGGGCTCGGCCACCGTGAACTCGACCGCGTACCGGGCCACTTGGTCCCCGCTGACGGCGGTGACCGTGACCTCGGTGCGGTCGCCCGGCGCGAGGCCGTCGACGCTCACGGGTATCTCGGCGCGCACCCTGCCGTCCTCGCCCGCGGTGACGACGTGGTCCCCGGCGACCCCCGGGCCCTCGACGGTGCACAGGACCGTCCGGCCCGGGACGTGCTCGATTTCGGCGACCACCACCTGGTGCGGGTGCTCGGCGGTCCCGACGAAGAGCTCGGTCGACTCGGCGGCCGTGACACGCATGGGTCTCCTACGAGGAAGCTCGGCGAAGCCCCATCCTGGCACCGCCGGGATGGTTCAAACAACCATCATCGTGATTCCTCGGTGGTTCATCCATGCACCGTCGGCCGCACTCACCTCGTCCGGCGGGACTTCACCGCGTGCTGCGGCGTGATGTGGTCCGTGAGGGCGAGGGAGGCGCTCGCGCGCTGGTAGGAAAGCTGCGCGACCCGGACGTAGAGGCAGTCGATGAGCATCAGGACGGAGTGCCGGCCGCCGATGCTGCCGGTGCGGAAGCTGGTCTCCGAGGTGGCCGAGATGAGCCGGATGTCGGCGGCCCGGGCCAGCGGCGAGCGCGGGTCCGTGGTGAGGGCGACGGTGGTGGCGCCCCGCTCCTTGGCCATCTCGAACGGTTCGAGCGTCTCGCGGGTCGCCCCCGAGTGGGAGATGCCGATGGCCACGTCCGCCGGGGTGAGCAGGGCCGCGGAGGTGGCCGCCGCGTGCACCTCGGTCCAGCCGCGCACCGCGCAGCCGATCCGGAACAGCCGGGTCTCCGTCTCCTGCGCCACCGCTCCGCTGCCGCCCACGCCGTACACGTCGATCCGGCGTGCGCGGGCCAGCGCCTGGGCCGCGCGCTCGATCGCGTCGAGGTCGATCCGGTCGATCGTCTGCTGGATGGCGCGCAGGTCGGCGGTGCCGACCACCTGCACGACCCGCTCCAGGTCGTCGTCCGGGGAGATGTCGGGACCGATCTCCGCGGAGCCCCAGTCGGAGACCTCGCCCCGGCCGCGCTCCTGGGCCAGCTCGATCAGCAGATGCTGGTAGGAGTCGAGCCCGATGGCCCGGCAGAAACGGGTCACCGTCGCCTGCGAGGTGCCGGTGCGGCGGCCCAGCTCGGCGGCCGAGCAGTGGGTCACGGCGGCCGGATCCTCAAGGATCAGCTCGCCGACCTTCCGGAGCGATCCGGCCAGCCGCGGCAGCTCGGTGCGGATCAGTGTGGTGACGTCCGTCGAGGGCATGAAGAGAAGGTATCAGCCACCGATGGAGAGGCTGTCTGAATACCAGGACCCGCCCGTGCGGCCGACATCGGCTCACTGCTCGGCCGCCGACATCGGCTCATTGCCCCGATCCCGGGCATGTGATTTATTGATTCACTAGATGGGTCATACACAAGGTGGTTCAATCCACCAGTGGGGAGTGTTCGCGTGTCCGTCGAGTCTGTGAGCGCCGAGGGCTTCGCGCGCGAGGGCCTGGCCGTCCTCCAGGATCTCACTCGGTCCGCACGCGACGAGGTGACACGTGCCGCCGAACTGATCGCCGACTGCGTGCGCGGCGACGGCGTGATCCAGGCCTTCGGCACCGGCCACTCCCAGGCGATGGTCCTCGAACTCGCGGGCCGCGCGGGCGGGTTGGTCCCCACCAACCGGCTGAGCATCGCCGACCTCGTCCTCTACGGCGGCGAGGACCCGAGCGTCCTCGACGACCCGCTCCTAGAGCGCCGCGCAGGTGTGGCCGAGCGGATCTACCGGCTCGCCGATCCGCGCCCCCAGGACCTCTTCGTCGTCATCTCCAACTCCGGCGTGAACAACGTGATCGTCGAGACCGCCCTGCGCGCCAAGGAGCAGGGCCACCGCCTGCTGGCCATCACCTCCCTCGCCCACACCCGCGCCGTCCCGGCCGGCCACGCCAGCGGCAAGAAGCTCGCCGACCTCGCCGACGTCGTCCTCGACAACCGGGCCCCGCGCGGTGACGCCCTCCTCGAACTCCCCGGCGGCGGCGCCGTCTGCGCCCTGTCCACCCTCACCGGCGTGATGCTGATCCAGATGACGATCGCCGAGGCGTCCCGCCAACTCCTTGCCACGGGCGATCGCCCGCCCGTCTACGTCTCGGCCAACGTGCCCGGCGGCTTCGAGGGCAACCTGGAGCTGGAGAAGCGGTACGAGGGCCGCATCCGACGCACCGCGAGCTGAACCCCGACTCCGGCGCCAGGACTCAGTCCCGGCGGGCCACCAGCCGATAGGCGTTCGACAGCCGCAGCCGGCCCGACAGCGGCTTCACGACGATCCGGTCCAGGACCGTGCCCAGCAGGAAGGCCGGGATCCCGGCGATCAGGACGGCGGTCCGCAGCCGGCGCCGGAACGCGGACGGCTGTGCCGCGTGCCAGGGCACGTCGTCGGGCACGGCGGTGTCCAGGGCCAGCCATACGCCGGCCAGCAGATCGACCGGGTCATGGGGCTCGGCGTGCTGCTCCGCGACCACCGTGAAGCCCAGCTCCGTCAGCCGGGCGCGCAGGTTCGCCACCGGGACGAAGTGCAGGTGCTGCGGCTGGAGCCAGGGCAGCCACCAGCGCCCGAGCAGCCGGGCCAACCGGCTTTCCGGGTCCGGGACTTCGATCAACAGGTGGCCGCCGGGACGGATCACCCGGTGCGCGGCCCTGAGTTCCTGGTCGGGCTGCGTGCTGTGCTCCAGGTAGTGGAACATGCTCACGACGTCGTAGTGGCCCGAGAACTCCGGGGCCAGTTCGGGGAAGCTGCCGCGGTATCCGCGCTCCACCCGCCCCTCCCGCTCGGCGAGTTCGGCGCCGTCGGTGAAGTCGAGGCCGTCGAAGGCGGTGTCCGGGTATACCGTGCGGGCCGCCTCGCAGAAGTGCCCGTGACCCGTTCCGACGTCCAGCCAGTTCTTGGGAGTCGGGGCGTGGGCCACGAGCGACTGCGCGCGCTCCTCGTACATCTTGGTCCGGCCGCCGAATGTGGTGCCGACCTGCTTCTCACCGAGGCCGTCGTAGAAGTCCCGGTAGTAGAACTCCAGCCCCGCCTCGCTCAGTCGGGGGTTCTGGAAGGTGTGCCGGCAGCTCTGGCAGCGGTCGAGGACGAAGGCGCCCGGTTTGTGCTGGAGGAGGTCCGTGGTGCGCAGCCGGGTCTTCAGCTCCGGTGAGTCGCACCAGGGGCAGGTGGTGCGGCGGGGTTCGAAGAAGCGGGCGGTGCCTTCGGCGAGGTCGGCCTGGTAGGCCGGGCGGAGGGCGGTGACTTGTTCGGTGCGCGAGGGAGCGGGGGCCTCAGAGGGCTCGGGGGTGTTGCTCACTGGTCCTCCTTCGAAGGACGCGCCAGTCGTTCCAGGTGGGTGGCCGCCGTCCCGGTGCCGCCGGCCGCGCGGAAGGCCGTACCGATCCGGTCCGCGGCGACGCGGTACTCCGGCTCGTGCAGTACGGCGTCGATCGCCGCGCCCAGCTTCACCGCGGTCACCCGGCCGAAACGGACCCGGACCCCGGCTCCCGCGGCGGTGACTTGACCCGCGATGACCGGCTGGTCGTCACGGATGGGGGCCACGACGAGCGGGACCCCGTGCCACAGGGCCTCACAGACGGTGTTGTGGCCGGCGTGAGAGACGACCGCGTCGACCCTTTCGAGGAGCGGGAGTTGGGGGACGGAAGGAACGATCAGTACGTCCTTGTCGTCGGTGGGGTTGCCGGGGGTGGGGGAGTCGTGGCCGGCGTCGGACCCGGCGAGTGTGCCGCCCGGGTCCACGATCACCGACTGCACCCGGTCCGCCCGCGCCCGCAGCGCGGTCAGGCACTCGGCGAGGAAACGTCCGCCGACGTCGGTGTTGGCGGTGCCCAGGGTGACCAGGACCCGGTCGCGGGACGGGTCGAGCCAGTCCCAGGGGAAGCCGGGTGTCGCCGGGCGGGGCGCGATCGACGGACCGACCCAGCGGATGCTCTCGCCCTCCAAGGCCTCGGGGCCGGCCAACTCCCTTGTGCTGAAGGCCAGTACGAGGTGCGGGGAGAAGCGGGGATCGGAACTGCCCGCCGGGTCGCCGATGCGGACGCGCAGGGCGTGGATCTCGTCGTCCAGCCAGCGCCTGACCTTGGGCAGGCCCGCCAGCGCGTCGGTGAGTTCGGCCGAGGTGGTCGCCGAGGTGGCCCAGGGGATGCCGAGCCGCTCGGCCACCAGGCCGCCGGCCAGGGTCTGTTGGTCGGCGACGACCGCGTCCGGCGCGAACTCCTCGACAGCGGCCTCCACTCCGGGCGCCATCTCGACGGCCAGCGGCACCAGGAACCGCTCCCACAAGAACTTCAGCGCCTCGGGGCCGCGCAGCTCCGGCGGCCGTGAACCGTCACCCGAGCTCAGCATCGGTCCCGCGCACGGGTACACGCGGACACCGTCCCCCGCCAGCCGCCGGACCAGCGCGGGATCGGCGCAGGCCCACGCCGACTCGTGGCCCCGGGCGGCGAGTTCGGCGGCCACCCCGACGGTCGGGTTGATGTGCCCCACCAGGGGCGGCACGACGGACAGGAATCTGCTCACCGGACGGCCGCCGGGGTGGCTTTACGGGGTTGCTCGGTGGCTTCCTGGATCTGCGCGGTCGCTTCCCGGACTTGCGCGGTCGCTTCCCGGACTTGCGGGGTGGCTCGCTGGATCTGCTCCAGCACATGGCCGCCCACCGCGCCCGCCGCCTCCACGAGCACCGAGTGTTCGTGTCCCGGCAGGACGACCGTCCGGCAGTCCGGCAGCAGCTCCTCCAGCCACGGGGTCAGCAGCGCGAGCCCCGAGTCGGCGCCGTACACCCCCAGCACTGGGCAGGCCACGGAACTGATCTGATCGTCCGTCAACACCCGGCTGGCGGCGATGTCCTGGGCGAGGCTGGTCTCACGGGCCAGCCGAGCCGCGCTCTTGGCCAGCCGGGCGGTGTTGTGGCTGCGGTTGACGGCGATCCAGGCGAGCGCCTGGGCCTCGTTGAACGCCAGCTCGTGCAGCACCTGTTGGAGGACGGCGTCCATCTTCTCCGACCAGGTCGCGGTCGCCGGCTGGGACTCGATGAGGGAGACGCTCGCCGCCCGCTCCGGGTGCCGGGCCGCGTAGCCGAAGGCGATGGTGCCGCCGTAGGAGTTGCCGACCAGATGCACCGGGCCGGTCACGTCCAGAGTGTCGAGCAGGGCCTCCAGGTCGTCGAGGTTGTCGTCCAGGGTGTAGCCGTTCGACGGACGCTCGCTGCGGCCGTGGCCGCGCAGGTCGTACATGACGACGTCGAGGCCGGCCGCCGCGAACGGCGGTCCGATCGTGAAGTAGTAGCTGGCCAGGCTGTCGGTGAGCAGACCGTGGACCAGGACGACCGTGGCGGTGGGGGCGCTGCCGTCGCGGGGTCCCATTCTCTGTACGTGCATGCGGAGTTGACCGGTGTCGACCACTGCCATGGCTCAGCCCGCCTCCGCCGACTTCAAGCTCTGCACCACGTACTCGACGAGCCGTCCGACGGTGAGCTCGATGATCTCGTCGAACTCCATGTCGGCCAGGAACTCGGCGAAGTTGACCCGCCTGCCGTACTTCTCCTGCAACAGCCCGGCCAGCGTCACCAGGTCGATGCTCTCCAGCTCCAGATCGCGGTTGAACGTGGTCGTCATGCCGATCTCGACGTCGTCGAGGCCGTACTCGTCCTCCAGCAGGCGCGCCAGCATGCCGGTGATGTCGGCGAGAACCGCGTCCTCGGTGGTGCCGGTGGAAGGGGCGATGGGATCGGTCATCGGTCGTACGACTCCTCTGCGTGCTGCGGGCCGGTGGTCCAGGCCACGACGTAGTCCCGGTCGGGCAGTGCGGGGGGATTGACGGAGCGTTCGAGGTGCACGGTGTACGCGCGTTCCAGCCGCCCCGAGACCAACAGCCGGTCCGTGCCCGGGACTTCGAGCACCTCGAAGTCCCGTGGGCGACCGCCGAAGCCGGTTCCCTCGGCCTTGGCGACCGCCTCCTTGGCGGCCCAGAAGCGGGTGAACCACAGTGCCTCGGACTCGCCCGTGTTGGCGCATACGGTGTGCAGGAGCCGGAGTTCGGCCGGGCCGAACGCGGTGAGGAAGGTCGAGGGGTCGCGTTCGACGACCTCTTCGAGGTCGATGCCTGGGCCGGGACCGGGCGTGTGCGGCCGGACGATCGCGACCGCCGACTCGGCGCGGTGTGCCAAGGAGACGTCCAGCGCGGGCAGTTCACGTCCGTGCAGACCGGTGACGTACGGGCGGCCCAGGTCGTCGTTGTGCACCCGGATCTCCGCCGGGAAGACGGGCCCCTCGCCGTGGTCCCACAGCCACTGCCGTACCGCGTCCTTGAGCGCGATGCGGCCGAGCAGCCACTGCCTGCGCCCGCGCGGGGCGTGCTCGGCGTACTGCGAACGCTCCGCGCCGCTCAGGGAGTTGCGCATGATCAGGTCGCGCGAGGCGAGGTCGGGCCAGCGCTCGTGCAGCAGACTCCAGCCGCCGGGGCGGGCCTCGGAGAGGGTGTTGCGGTCCGGGAAGCGTTCCACGGGACGGGTCTTGGGGTCGTTGTCGAAGCGCCGGTCCTGCCAGCCGGTCAACTCCGCCCAGACCTGGCCGCCGACGCTCAGCCGCACGTCGGCTTCGAGTACGGCGGCGGTCAGGGAGGTGATCCGGACCACGCACTCCACGTCCGTACCGGGGCGCGGGTGAGGGCCGTAGAAGCGCATCTCGCGCATCTGGACGGGGAAGACGACCGTCCGCTCCGTGCGCGTCGCCATGATCCAGTACCCGAGGATCTGGCCGACGTTGTCGAGGAGCGCGCCGGGGGCGGGCGGGGTCGTGATCACTCCTCGGACGTGGTGCTCGCCGATGCCCGTCAGTTCGGTGACGCCCTGGAACGCCGGGCCGTGGAACATCCAGCGTTCGCCGTAGAGCTGGGCGGCGGTGTGCTCGGGGGTGCGGTCCCCGCCGGGGTGGAGGTGGTGCGCGGGGGCGGCCGGGTAGGTCGGGGCCAGCTCCACGACGGCCCGGGCGCCGGGGCCGAGGGTGACGGCGAGGCGGTTCGGGCCGTCGGGGGTGACGGTCACCGGCACGTCGACGGGGGGTGTCGCCGTCAGCCACTGTTCGAAGCGCGCGCCGTGCACCGCGACCGCCCGCATGCCGGGAGCGTGTGCCTCGGCCGTCTCCATCATGTGCTGCACGATCGTCGTCGCGGGGACGACCGGCCATCGGTCGGCGACGTCGGGCCAGCCGGGGCGCTGCGGGAAGAAGCAGTGGTCCAGGAGGTAGGGCATGGAGTCGGGGGAGACGTGGAGGGTGGTGCGGTGGCCGGTGGCCGGGGGTGTCTGGACACGGGGGTTGTCGGTGGGCGGGGGTGTCTGGACACGGCGGCCGTTGGTGGGTGGGGGCGCCTGGACACGGAGGCCGTTGGCGGGCGGGGCGAGTGACGTGGGTGCGGGTGAGGAGGAGGACGCCTGACCGACACTCGCTGTGATCAGCGCGGCGGCGGTGTCGGCGGTGTCCCGGAGGAGGGCGGAGAGTTCGGCGGCGACCGGGGAGTCGGCGACGAGCGCTTCGAGGATGGGGGAGCTGCCGACTGACGTCAGGGGAGAGGCGGTTGCCGCCGCGGGTGTGCGCGCGGTGGTCAACGGCCGTAGTTCTGCCCGGAGTTCCGTAAGGGTCCCGGCATCGAGCGACACCAGCGCCCCGCCCAGGTCGAGGCGGATGGGCGGTCGGTCGATTCGTGTGGGTCCCTGAGAGGTACGTCCCTGAGGTGTACGTCCCTGGGGTGTGCGTCCCTGAGGTGGCAGGTCGGGTGCGATCGCCGCCCCCGTCGTCCACAACGCCGTTGCCACCCGGCGGAGTTGAGCGAGGCCCGTGCGGTGGGGCGAGTTGGCGGCGACGACCAGATGCTCGCGGGCGCCGAGGGTGTCGCCCACCAGGGAGCCGAGCTGGCCGGTGCCGACCTGGACGAAGACGCGGTGGCCGGCGGCGTACAGGCCCTCGACGAGTTGCCGGAACCGGACCGGCTCCAACAGATGCCGGACGAACAGCGCCCGGATCGCGGCCTCGTCCTCGGGGAACGGAGACGCGGTCGTCCCCGACCACAGGGGGACCGTCGGCGGGTAGAGCCGGAAGCGGTCGGTGGCCTCCTCGATGGGGCCGAGGTAGGGCTCCAACATCGGTGTGTGGAAGCCGGATTGGAACGGCAGCACCTGACTGAGAACGCCCTCGGCCCGGAAGGCCCGGACGAGTTCCGACACCGCCTCCTCCGGACCGCACACCATCGACTGGCCGGGTGAGTTGTCGTGGGACAGGACGACACCGGCCGCCGCCCACTTCTCGTCCAGCGCGGCGACGACCCGCTCCGCGGGCGCGCCGATCGCGCCGAACGCCAGCCCGGGGACTGTCAGTTGGTCCGGGTCGAACGACTCCATGAAGACGCCGACCTCGTCCCCCGCGTACACCCCGGCCGCCACCATCGCGGTCCACTCGCCCACGCTGTGCCCGGCGACCGCGTCCGGCATCACGCCCATGCGGCGCAGAGCGGCGTCGAGAAGCCGGCCGACGGAGACGACACCCAGGCCGTGCCGGCCCACGTCCCCGACGCGTGCCGGGCCCGCCGAACGCACCGGTGGCAGACCGAAGTGGTGGGCCACGTCGTCGACTTGGGGGTCGAAGTCGCCCTCCAGGCCGGGGAAGAGGAAGGCCGTTCCGCCGCTCAGGGGACGCGGCGCGAACCACACGTCACTGCGCCCCTGCCAGGCCTTCCCCTTGGCCACCGCCCGCCGGGCCAGCGCGAGTCGCTTCGCGGTCGGGTCGACGATGCCGAGCCGCGCGCCGCCCGCCGCGGCCGACGGGCGGGTGGTGTCGAGGCCCGCGGCCAGTACGGCGCTGTCGTCGGTGTCGAGCAGGGTGGCGAGGTCCTCGGGGGTGCTGGCGGCCAGGGCGAGGACGCGTTCGGGTTCGGTGACGGTCGCCGGACGTGCCTGTCTCGGCCGTACCGCGCCCGGCGCCTCCTCCAGCACCACATGCGCGTTGATCCCCCCGAACCCGAACGCGTTCACCGCTGCTCGCCGCACCGGCTGCTCTGTCGATGTCTCCCAGGGCGTCGCCTTCTCCAGTGGGCGGAAGCGGGTGGCCGCGAGTGCGGGGTGCGGGTCGTCGCAGTGGAGGGTCGGGAGGAGCATGCCGTGGTGGACGGCGAGGGCGGCCTTGACGAGGCCCGCGACTCCGGCGGCGGGCATGGTGTGGCCGATCATCGACTTCACCGAGCCGATGACCGCGTCGCCTTCGCTCCGGCCGGAGCCGGATGTCCCGTCCCGTCCGGGCTTCTCGCTCCGGCCGAACACCTCGGCCAACGTGGCCAGTTCAGCCCCGTCTCCGGCGGGCGTCGCCGTCCCGTGCGCCTCCAGGAGACCGATCGAACCGGGCTCCGCCGGGTCGAGACCGGCCGCCCGCCAGGCCTGGCGCACGGCGTGGGTCTGGCCGGCCGAGTCGGGGTTGAAGAGGCTCGCCGCGCGGCCGTCGCTCGCGACACCCGTGCCCCGGATCACGGCGTAGATCCGGTCGCCGTCGCGTTCGGCGTCGGCGAGACGCTTGAGGACGACCACGCCGGTGCCCTCGCCGATGAGGATGCCGTCGGCGCCCCGGTGGAAGGGCCGGATGCGCTGGCTCGGGGAGAGGGCGCGCAGTTGGGAGAAGACGCTCCAGAGCGTGATGTCGTGGCAGTGATGGACGCCTCCGGCGAGCATCAAGTCGCAGCGCCCGGAGTCCAGTTCGGTCACCGCCTGGTCGACGGCGACCAGCGAGGAGGCGCAGGCCGCGTCCACCGTGTACGCGGGGCCGCGCAGGTCGAGGCGGTTGGCGACCCGGGAGGCGGCCAGGTTGGGGACCAGTCCGATGGCCGACTCGGGGCTGTCCGGGCCGAGTCGCTCGGTGAACGCCGTCCGCACCCGGTCGAGTTGGCCGGGTGTCAGGTCGGGCAGCAACTCGCCCAGTGTGCGGACGAGTTGTCCCGCCGTACGCACCCGCTGGTCGAGCCGGACCAGGCCGGGGGTGAGATAGCCGCCCCGGCCCAGGATGATCCCGACGCGGTCGCGGTCGGGCAGCCGGTCCTCGCCGCCCGCGTCGGCGACGGCCTGCGCGGCCACCTTCAGCGCGATCAGCTGGTCCGGCTCGGTCCCGGCCACCGAGTTCGGCATGATCCCGAACCGGGTGACCTCGACCTCCGCCAGCGTGTCCACGAACCCGCCGCGTCGGCAGTACACCTGATCGGCGACGGCCGGACTGTCGGCGGAGCCCGGCCGGTAGTACGCGTCCGCGTCCCACCGGCCGTCCGGCACATCCGTGATGGCGTCGGTGCCGTCCAGCAGATTGCGCCAGTAGGAGTCCAGATCGGGGGCGCCCGGCAGCAGCACCGACATGCCCACGATGGCCACGGGGCCGGTCATGTCACCAGCCCGACGCGGTGTAGACGACGGACCGGGCCGACTCCTCGCCCCAGGCGAGTTCGCGCAGCAGTGCCGCGGTGCCCTCCTCCGGGTCGATCAGGCCGATCCCGCGCCGGGCGTACTCGCGGCCCAACTCCGGTGTCACCATGCCGTGATGACCGCCGGTGGGCGCCCACGGTCCCCAGTGCACGGTCAGCGCGCGCCGCCCGGTGCGGGCCGCCCAGGCCGTGCCGAGACTCTCCAGCGCGTCGTTGGCGGCGGCGTAGTCGACCTGCCCGCGGTTGCCGAGGACGGCCGAGATGCTGCCGAACAGCACCGCGAAAGCAGGGCCGTTGGGGAGTTCGGCCAGGGCGGAGAGCAGGGTCTCGGCGCCCTCCGTCTTGGTGCCGTAGACCCGTTGGAAGGACTCGGCGGTCTTCTCCGCGATCAGCCGGTCCTCGATCACCCCGGCCGCGTAGACGACCCCGTCGAGGCGGCCGTGCTCGGCGTGGATCTCCTTCACCGCCTGGAGGGCGCCGTCGGGTTCGCGGAAGTCGACGGAGTGGTAGCGCGCCGGGCTGCCGAGCGCGGCCAGTTCCGCCAGCGTGGCGGTGATCTCCCGCTGGGCCAGCAGGAGTTCGGCGGCGCGGTTGATGTCGGCGGGGGAGCGACCGCCCTGCGCGGCGAGGGCGGCGCGCAGTTCGGCGGGGGTGCGGGCGGCGGCGGTCGCCGGGTCCTCGGGTCCGACCGGGGCGGGCGTACGGCCGAGCAGTTCGATCCGGCACCGGGAGGCCCCGGCCAGCGCGGCGGCGAACTTCGCGGTGATGCCCCGCGCGCCGCCGACCAGCAGCACCACCGAGTCGCGGTCCAGGCCGAGCGCGGCGGCCTCGGCGGCTCCGTCACCCGCCGGTCCGGCGCCGTTGGTGGCGAGCGCCCCGAGCGGCACCTCGGTCAGCTCCAGGCCGTGCCGTCCGGACGCGCCGCGCACCACGACGGGAGTGTCGTCGTCGGCGGTCAACTCGCCGACCACCGCGTCTGCCACGGCAGTTGGGGTCAGGTCGTCGACGTCGACGATCCGCGCACGGGTGTCCGGGTACTCGCGGGCGACCGTACGGAACAGCCCGTGCAGGCCCGCCGAGCGGGGGTGCGGCTCGGCGGGGCGCACCGCCAGCAGGTGGCGTGGCGCGCGTCCCAGGACCGCCTTGAGGACGGCGAACGCGTCGGGCAGCACCGGGGGCCGGGCGCCGGCAAGCGGGTCGAGGAACAGCACGCCGTCCACGGCCCCGTCGGCCTCGGTGAGCAGGTGGTCGGCGGCGAGCGGGGTCACCTCGGCGCCGTGCGCGGCCAGCCGTGCGGCGACCTCACGGGCCACGGCCGCGGTGTCGTCGTCACCGAGGAGCACGAAGCGCTTCCCGGCCAGCGCGGGGGAGTTGAGGCTGACGGAAGCGCCCTCGCCGGCGAGGGCGCTTCCGTGTCCAGGGAGGAGCACGGACCGGAGCACGAAGCGCCGGGGAGCCACGCCACCGACGTCCGGGGTGTCGGGTGCGGCCGGGGCAGCGGGGGTGACAGGCGTGTCAGGAGTCGCGGCAGGCTGCTCCTGAGCCGTCGTCGTGGGCCCGGTCAGGCGCGCCGCCAGCCAGTCCGTCACCGAGGCCGCCGTACGGGCCTTCGCCAGGTCCTCCAGCTCGGAGTCGTCCAGCGCGGTCACGTCCATCCCGGCACCGATGCCCAGTCGCTTCGCCAACTCCCCTGCTATCTCGGCCCGTTTGATGGAGTCGATGCTGAGGTCCGCCTCCAGGTCGAGGTCGGGCTCGATCATGTCGACGGGGTAGCCGGTCCGTTCGCTGATGATCTCCAGGACGACACCGAGGACGTCGGCCTCACCGAGAGCCTCGGCAGCGGGCGCCGCGGATTCCTGCGCGGGCACAGGGAGTTGGGGCAGGGGTGCTTCCTGCGCGACGGACGCGACCGCTGCCGGTACGGGCGCCGCGGTGGTCCCGGGGACCCACTGCATGGGTGCGGCCGCGGGCGCGGGCACCCACTGTCCTGGGGCTGTCGCACCGAAGTACGTCAACAGGACGTCCCGTTGCGCGGCCACCATCTCCCGGCTGGTGCGCAGGAATTCGGCGATCAGCTCGTCCCGGTTGACCGGGGCGGGGCCCGGCTGGTTCGTCGTCACGATCGTCTCCACAACGCGTCGAGCCGGTGCGAGCGCACCGGGAAGGGTGTCTCCTGCGGCCGTACGGACCAACTGGCCGTCGACCGTCCAGCCGGGGCGCTTGGGTGCGGTCGCCTTGGTCGCGTCGACCGCGTCACGCCCCTGGAACAGCCATCCGGTGCGCACCGGCACGCCGGCGACGGCCAGTTGGGCCAGCGCGTCGAGCCAGCCGCGCAGCCCGCTGCCGGGACGCGGCTCGCAGGCGACGACCTGGTGCGGGCGGTCACCGAGGATCTGGCCGACCAGCCGGGTCAGCACCGCCCCGGGCCCCGCCTCCACGAAGATGCGCGCCCCGGCCTCGTACATCGCCTCGATCTGCGCGACGAAGCGGACCGGTGCGCCGATCTGGGCGGCGAGTTCGGCGCGGATCGCGTCGGCGTCACCGGCGTAGGGGGCGGCGGTGCGGTTGGACCACACCGGGAACTCCGGCGGGTGCACGGGCCGATCCGCGAGCGCCTGCGCGAACCGCTCGCCCGCGTCCGCCACCAAGGGGCTGTGGAAGGCGCAGGCCACGGAGATGCGCTTGGCGCCGAGTCCTGCCTCGCGCAGCAGCCGTACGGCGGTGACCACCGCGTCCGTCGGGCCCGAAATCACCGTCTGCTGGGGCGAGTTGTGGTTGGCGAGGACGACCGACTCGGGGGCGCTGGTCGCCCGCAGAGCCGCCGCGACCTCCTCGGCACCGGCGGCGACCGCGGCCATCGTGCCCGGGTCGTCCCCGCCGGTGGCCGCGAGGATCGCCGCGGCACGCTCGGAGCTCAGCTCCAGCAGTGCCTCCGGCTCGATCACCCCGGCCGCGCACAGGGCGGCCAGCTCGCCGTAGCTGTGCCCGGCCGCCATGTCGGGCCGCACACCCGCCGCGCCGAGCAGGGAGTACGCGGCGAGCGAGGTGATCCCGAGGGCCGGTTGGGCGACCCGCGTGTCGGTCAGGTCGGCCTGCGCGCGGTCCCGTCCGGCGTCGTCGAACGCGGCGGGCGGATAGAGCGCGGCGGCGTGGTCGCGGCCGAGCTGGAGGTAGTGCTGGAGTTCGGGGAAGGCGACGAAGACGTCCGCGAGCATTCCGGGTCGCTGGCTTCCCTGGCCGGGGAAGAGAAAGGCGACCTTGCCCTCAACTGCCGTGTGGGGAGCGGTCGGTGGGGTGACTTGCGCGGGGTCGGTCGCCGAGTTCGATGTGTTCGCCAGATGGATCCCGGCCGCCGGATCGTGCTCACCGGCCAGCGCGCGCCGCAGTCCCGTCACCAGTCCCTCGACGTCCGTCGCGACCACCGCCGCCTGGACGGGCTCCTGGCGGGCGTCCGACCTGCGGGACGCGGCGAGCGCGAGATCCCGTAGGCGCCACGGCAGTTGACCGTTGGCGCCGGAGGACTCCGCGGTCTTCAGGACGGTCTCCATGCCCCGTCGGGCCGCCGCCGAGTCCGTCCCCCGGAAGGTGAACAGCTCGGCCGGCCAGGAGTTGAGGCCGTGGGCCGGCGGTACGGCGTCGGCGTGGGCCTCGATCACGGCATGGAAGTTGGTGCCGCCGAAGCCGAACGCGCTCAGCCCCGCGATGCGTTCGCCGGCCGGTGCCGCCCAGGGGCGGGCCTCGCTGTGGAAGACGAAGGGGCTCTCGCCCTCCCGCCAGGCCGCGTTGGGCCGCCGTACGTGCAGGGTGGGCGGCTTGACCCCGGTGTACAGGGACAGCACGGTCTTGATGAGCCCCGCGAGACCGGCGGCGCACTTGGTGTGCCCGATCTGCGACTTGACCGAGCCGAGCGCGCAACTGCCGGGCGCGGCACCGGACTCGGTGAACACCTCGCTGAGGATGGTGAGTTCGGTACGGTCGCCGACCACCGTCCCCGTGCCGTGCGCCTCGACGAGACCGACCTCGGCAGGCGAGACACCCGCGTTGCGGTACGCCCGCTGCAGCGCGGCCCGCTGCCCCTCAGGGCGCGGTGCGGTCAGGCCCAGCGAGCGGCCGTCGCTGGAGCTGCCGACTCCCTTGACCACACCGTAGATCCGGTCGCCGTCGCGCTCGGCGTCGGACAGCCGCTTCAGGACGACGCACGCGACACCCTCGCCGAGCGCGATGCCGTCGGCCGAACTGTCGAAGGCCCGGGAGCGGCCGGTGGGGGACAGAGCGTGCACGGACGAGAAGAGCACGTAGTCGTTGATGCCGTTGTGCAGGTCGGCGCCGCCGCACAGCACGACGTCGCTGGTGCCGCCCACGAGTTCCTTGCAGGCGACGTCCAGCGCGGCCAGCGAGGAGGCACAGGCCGCGTCCACCGTGTAGTTGGCGCCGCCGAGGTCGAGCCGGTTGGCGATCCGGCCGGAGACAACGTTGGCGAGCATGCCCGGGAAGGAGTCCTCGGTGAGGTCCGGCAGCTGCTCGGCCAGACCGTCGGGGACCTTGCCGTAGTACGAGGGCAGTACGGCCCGCAGGGTGGTCGCGTTGGAGAGGTCGCTGCCGGCCTCCGCGCCGAACACCACCGAGGTGCGGGCCCGGTCGAACTCCCGCCCCCGCTCGCCGTATCCGGCGTCCTCCAGCGCCCGCCGGGCCGCTTCGAGGGCCAGCAGCTGCACCGGCTCGATGTTGCCGAGGGAGGTCGGCGGGATGCCGTAGCGCAGCGGGTCGAAGGGGATCTCGGGCAGGAAGCCGCCCCACTTGGACGGGGTGACGCCCGTGCCGTCCTCGGACCAGTGCACGGCGGGGTCCCAGCGGGCGGCCGGCACCTCGCCGACCGCGTCATTGCCGCCCAGGACGTTGGCCCAGAAGGAGGCGAGGTCCGGTGCCCCCGGGAACATGCAGGCCATACCGACGACAGCGATGTCGAGCGGCTCGGGTACGGCCTCCTCACCCAAGTCCTCGTCCTCGCCGAGGAGTTCACGGGACCGCCCGGCGTAGAACTCGGCGGCGCCCGCCGTCACCGAGCGGTGCAGCGCGTCGACGGTCGTGGTCGCCGAGCGCAGCACGGCCACCTCGCCGGCCATGAACATCCCCTCGGCGAGCTGCCGTTCCTCGTCGACGGCGGCCAACTCGCCACCGGTGTCCCGCTCGACGCCCTTGCTGGCGATCCGCAGTCGGCCGACGTTGAGCCGCTCCAGCTCCTCCCACATCCGCCGGTCGGGTACGCCACGCGCACGCAGCTCGTCCCCCAACTCGCGGAAACCGTCGCTGAACGGGCTCCGTACACAGCGGGTCGCATGGCCGGGCGCGGTCTCCAGCAGGGCGGTGCTCGTCGCCCGTACGACCTGTTCCTGGAACAGGGGCCGGATCGCCCCGCACTCCACCGCTTCCTCGGTGAACAGGTAGGCGGTGCCCATGAGGACGCCGACGGCCGCGCCGCGCGCGGTCAGCGGGGCGGCGAGTGCGGCGACCATCGCGGCCGAGCGCTCGTCGTGGACACCGCCCGCGAAGAACACCTCCAGGCCTTCGGCCTTGGGGAAGTCCTCCAGGACGGCGAGTTGGGCCTCCCAGAGCGGAAAGCTGTTGCGAGGTCCGACGTGGCCGCCGCACTCCGAGCCCTCGAAGACGAACCGGCGGACGCCCGCCTCCAGGAACTGCCGCAGCAGCCCCGGGGAGGGCACGTGCAGGAAGGTGCGGATCCCGGCGGCCTCCAGCGCCTCGGCCTGCGAGGGCCGGCCGCCGGCGATGATCGCGTGCGTGGGCCGGAGTTGCCGTACCGCTTCGAGCTGGGCGTTCCTGGTCTCCTCGGGTGCGAAGCCGAGCACTCCGACGCCCCAGGGCCGGCCGGCCACGGCGTCCCGGGTCTGCGTCAGCATCGCGTGCGTCTGCTCGCCGGTCGCCAACGCCAGCGCGATGAACGGCAGTCCGCCCCCGCCGGCGACCGCGGCGGCGAACCCCGCCTGGTCGCTCACCCGGGTCATCGGCCCCTGGGCGATGGGCAGTTCGGTGCCGAGGGCCTGGCTCATGGGGGAATCGTGACGAAGCGCCACTGCGGGTCCGTCGTCCTGCACGGCGTCCCGCACGGCGGCGGTCAGTCCACGGACCACTCCACCGACGTCACCCCACCGCTCGGCGAACCGCGCGGCGAGAAAGCCGTCTTGACCCACGGGCAGGAGCTGGGTGCGGAGATCCTGGGCGCCGAGGGAACGGGCCACCTCGGCCGGATCGTCGCTCCGCACCTTGGGGGCGTCCGGGCCCCGGCGGTGCAGGACCCGGTGACCGGCCACGACCGTCGTCTCGGAGCCGTCCATCGAACGCAGCGCCGCGGCCGCCGCCTCGGGCAGCCCGGACTCGGCCAGCAGCGCGAGCTGACTGTCGAGCACGACCCCGGCCGCCCCGCCGGCCACCGCCGCGGCGGCCGTACGCGGACCGATGCCGCCACAGGCCCAGACCGGGACGTCCACGCGGGGTTCGGCCAGCAGCTGCTGCAGGAGCACGAACGTGCTCAACTCGCCTACCCGGCCGCCGCTTTCACTGCCGCGGGCGATCAGCCCGTGCGCACCGGAGCGGACCGCGACGAGGGCTTGGTCGAGGTCGGTCACCTCGACGAGGACGCGATGGGCCCCGGCGAGTTCCGCGATCGGCACCGGGGCGTCGGCGGTCAGGACCACGGTGGCCGGGCCGTCCGCGAGCTCGGCGGGTCGGATCCGGCAGCCCGCTCCGAGGCGCACCCCGTAAGGCCCGGGCACCCAGCGGTGCAACCGGGCCAGGGCCTCTCTGGTTCTTCGGTCACCGGGTCCGAGATCGAGTACGCCTAGACCACCGGCACGGCTGACGGCCGCGGCGAGTCGGGCGTCCGGTTCACGCAGCGGCGTGATTCCAATGATCAAGTCTTCGGCACGCAGGGCAGACGTCATGATTCTCCGAATGAACGGCGAAACTGCACGGTGGGGGGATACGGCCTACGAGCGGCGAACCGGTGCGAAAGGGCACACCGTTATGCGTGGAAAGTCGTGTGGATAACTAGTGAAAAGCTAGCCCCACGGTTACCCGCGGGTCAACATCGCCTACCCGGTCGATCGGCCCCGCGCCTTGATCCAGCCAGTCCCGCCAGCTCATCCCAAACGTCGGAAAATCCGGCCATTCCGCGCCCAATTCCCTCCGGGGCGTGCTCGCATTCACTTGCGTCACATGCCTCCGAAACGTGACGGACAGGGGGCGGAGCCCACGTAAACATTTCGTATCGCGGAGGGCGCGCGAGTTGTGTGCGGAATTGTGCGTCGCCGAATTCCGTCCATCCGCAGCCAAAAGCCGCTGTTGTAGTTTCAGTCGACAGTCACCGGAATGTCAGCGCTTTCTTCGCGGACGCGTTCTTCCCGTCGCGTTGTTCACCAACCCGTCAGCAAGAGGTGATTGACGAGGAGGGCGAGCACAGCCTGTCCGGCCAGCCACGCACGCGGCGCCGTCAGGAATGCGCAGGACGGCAGCAGCCACATCGCGAACGGCAGCCAGATGCGTTCCGTCTCCGCCTTGCTCATGCCCGACAGGTCCGCGACGAGGAGGGCGAGCAGGGCGGCGGCGACGAGGAGCGCGAGGCGGCAGGCGGACGTCCGGTCGCGCCGCAGGAGGGTCGCCCCGGTGCGGCGCAGACCGGCCGCCGTCGCCGGGCCGACGATGATCGCCGTACCGGCCAGGTTCGCCCACACCCAGTAGCCGTACGGGCGTACCCCGCCCGCGCCTTGGTAGTAGCGGGTGACCAACAGGCGGTACGCCTCCCACCAGTTGAAGCCCAGCGCGGTGAACACCACGGGTACGACGGCGAGTCCGGCCAGGACGAAGGGCAGCGGGCGGGCGCGGGCGTGGCCCAGGAGGAGTACGGCCGCCGCGATCAGGGCGAAGAGGGTGAGGCCGTACGAGAGGTAGGCGGTCAGGCCGAAGAGCAGGCCGGAGGTGAGGCCGAACCATCGCGGTCGGTGGCCCGTGACCGCCAGCGCGAGCAGCGTGAGTGCCCACGCGGCGACCGCCGCGAAGTAGCCGTCGGCCGAGGTGCCCACCCATACCGCGGCCGGGGCCAGTACCAGGAAGGGGGCGGCGCGCCGGGCCGACTCCTCGTCGGCCAGGGCGCGTACGGCGATCAGGACCGCGACCGCCGCGGTGGTGCCGACGGTGATGACGAAGGCGCCGGCCCAGCCACCGCCGCCCAGTCCGATCCGGTCCAGCAGGACGAAGGTGAGGGTGGCGCCCGGCGGGTGCCCGGCGACGTGCGCGGGCCAGTTGTCGGGGGAGTCGATCAGGATGTGGCGGGTGAAGTCCCGCAGGGCGTACGGGATGTCGTGGAAGCGGCCGACGGAGCGCAGGTACTCGTTCCTCGTCGTCAGCTGCTCGGCGACACCCCGGTTCCAGCCGTCGACCAGGGCGAGAGACCACGTCCACGCCGACCCCGCCGCCCAGACCGCGAGGAGCAGCGCGCGCCAGGGGAGCCGGGCGGTGAGCGTGGGGCCGTACGCGATGACGCCGACCGCGACGACGATCGCGGCCGGTGTGCCAGGGCCCACGTGCGGATTCCAATCCGCCAGCAGGGGCGGCCAGTTGACGCGGAGCGAGCCGTCGCGGTGCTGGATCGCCCGGCCGATGAGAACGGCGGCGAGGACGAGGACGGCTGCCGCGAGGGCCGAGCAGAGATCAAGGCGTAGGTCGCGACGGGGATCACGACACAGATCGCGACCGGGGATGCGGCGGCGAAGGGGTCGGGTCAGGTCGGGGAGAAGGTCGCGGTGCACGTGGGAACGCTAGGCCGCCGTGGCCCGTCCGAGGCGCTGACGTGGGCGGACGTCAGACTTTCGTCATGATTCGCAGACCCTTTCAAGGGTGCTCGCGGACCTACCGTCGGGGCATGCCACGCACTCCCTTCTCACCCGCGTTCTGGCGCAGCCCGTTGCGCGGGCCCTGGTTCACCTCGCTGCTCGGCCTCGTCCTGCTCGGCGGGATCACGGTGCTGTTCGTGACGGGACTGCTGTCGTACGCCGCCTACAACCCGGACCTGTCGCCGGTGAACGACAAGACCCCGGGCAAGGGGCTGCTCGGCTTCTACCTGTTCGCCTGGCCGACCGACCCGCACTGGCTGTACCGGCTCACCCAAGGCGTCCACGTCACCCTCGGGATCACGCTGATCCCCGTCCTGCTGGCCAAGCTGTGGTCGGTCGTGCCCAAGCTGTTCACGCTGCCGCCGGCCCGCTCCCTGACCCACGCCCTGGAACGGCTCTCGCTGCTGCTCCTGGTCGGCGGCGGCCTCTTCGAGTTCGTCACCGGCGTCCTGAACGTCCAGCTCGACTACATCTTCCCCGGCTCCTTCTACCCCCTGCACTTCTACGGCGCCTGGGTGTTCTTCGCCGCGTTCATCGCGCACGCCGTGCTGAAGACGCCGGCGGCTCTACGGAATCTGCGTGTGCTGCGCGGGCAGCCTGATGTGCACGAACTGCCGGGCGAGAGCGACGAGTTGACCTCCCCGAACCCTGCCCCGCCCACCGTGTCGCGCCGTGGCGCGGTCGCGTTCGTCGGGGGCGGTTCGCTGCTGCTGTTCGGTACGACGGTCGGGCGGAGCTTCGACGGGCTGCGCTGGAGCGCGCTCCTCGCCCCGCACGGCGGCACCGAACCCGGGAACGGACCCGGCGCCTTCCAGATCAACAAGACCGCCGCGTACGCCGGGATCAGCGCGGCCGAGACGAGCGAGGAGGCCTGGCGCCTGGTCGTGACGGGACGCGGTGGCACCGTCCGGCTCAGCCGGGCCGAACTGCTCCAACACCCCTTGCACAGCGCCGCGTTGCCCATCGCCTGCGTCGAGGGCTGGGCCACCTCCGACCAACTGTGGCGCGGGGTACGGCTGCGGGACCTCGCCGCCCTCGTCGGACACGACGAGCCGACCGACGTCTTCGTCGAGTCGCTGCAGATGCACGGCTCGTTCCGCCGGGCGGCCCTGCGCGCCAACCAAGTCGCCGACCCCCGCTCCCTGCTCGCGCTCTTCGTCAACGGAGCGGAACTGACCCCCGACCACGGTCACCCGGCACGGATCATCGTGCCCGCGGCGCCCGGGGTGCTCAACACCAAGTGGGTGGGCCGGTTGACCTTCGGAGACCTGTGATGCCGACGACTTCCCGGCGACCCGCGACGCGACCGACCTCAGGAGTTCTGTGATGCGCCCCCGCTTTCCACTCGGCAGCACGCTCCGCGTCCGGCTTCCGCTCGGCAGCCCGTTCCGCCCCCGCCTCAAGCTCGGCAGCCCGTTCCAACTCCTCCTGCTCGCCTGCTCGTTCGCGCTCGCCGCCTATGCGGGCGTGCGACTCCTCGATCGTGACTGGTTCGACGTGGCGCTGTGGATCGTCGGCGCGGCCCTGCTCCACGACCTGGTCCTGCTGCCGTTGTACGCGGCGGCGGACCGCGCGCTCGTGCGGGCGGCGGGCCGACGCAGGGACGCGGTGATGTACGTCCGGGTGCCCGCCGCCCTGTCCGGGCTGCTTCTGCTGGTGTGGTTCCCGCTCATCGGCGGTGAGGTGGCGGGGCGATACACCCGCGCCACCGGCCTGTCCGCCGACGGCTTCGCGGCCCGCTGGCTGCTGCTGACGTCGGCGCTGTTCGGCGGCTCGGCCCTGCTCTACGTCCTGCGGTACGCGGTGCGGCTGCGCAGGGCGACGAAGGATCGGCCGTCGGCCGACCACTGATCGACGGCACGCCAGCCCGCGCGGTCCCCGAGCCGCAGCAGGGCCGGCGTGCCGAGCCGCGCCCACGGGAAGGCGGTGCCGACGGTCCCGCGGGCGTCGGTGACACATACGTGGATCTGCTCGTCGACGTCCAGTCCCGCCACTGTCTCGGCGATCAACAGGCCGTCGGGGGCGAGGAGTTGGGCGGTGCGGTCGAGCAGGGCGCGCGGGTCGCCGCCGATGCCGACGTTCCCGTCGATCAGGAGTGCCGTGCCCCAACGGCCCTCACCGGGCAGCGGTTCGAAGACCGACCGGTGCAGGGCCTGGCCGCCGAGGGCCACCGTGCGGGCCACGGCCGCCTCGCTCACGTCGATGCCGAGCACCCGCCGGCCTCGTACGGCCAAAGCCGCGACCAGGCGTCCCGGCCCGCAGCCGACGTCCAGCACCGGGCCCTCGCAGCGGTGCAGCACCTCCAGGTCCGCCGCGTCGGCGTCCGCGCACCAGCGCTCGACCTCCAGCGGCAGCAACCAGCCGTCGGCCCGCCGCAGGAAGAGCGGCCCTCGGCCGTTGCGCAGGGCGTCGGAGTACGGATCGGCGGACCAGGGCCGTGCCTCGACCGAGCCGCTCTGCCGGGCGACCCGTTCGGCCACCCTCGTCACGCCGCTCACCGAACCCCCGCTCCGGTCAACTCGGCCCAGCGCGCGGCGAATCGGCTCCCTGCCGCCGCCCGCGCCACGACCTCCGCGTCGTACGCCGTGTCCACGTCCCGGAGGCGCGGCAGCTCCCGTACCCGCAGGCCCGCCAGCCGGGCCCGTTGGGCGGCGCCGGTGTGCGGGGTCGACATGGGGACGCCGAGGAGGAGCGCGGGGTCGGGCTCGGCCAGGCCCAGGGACCAGAAGCCGCCGTCCTCGGCGGGGCCGAAGTACGCGTCGCAGTCGGTGAAGTCGACGGCGAGGAGGTCCGGGGTGATCTGGGGGGTGTCCATGCCGACGAGGAGGGTGGGGCCGGTGCAGCCCGCGAAGGCCGCCGCGAGCCGGACGTCGAGGCCGCCCGCGCACTGCGGCACCACCTCGAAGCCGGGCGGCAGCCAGGGGCCGGGCGCGCCGTCGAGGACCAGGACCCGGCGGTCGGCCGGGGTGCGCGCCACCGTGTCGAGGGTGTCCGCGAGCGCTGCCTCGGCGAGGGCCGCGGCCTCCTCCGGCGTGAACGGCGGGGTCAGTCGCGTCTTGACCCGGCCGGGGCGGGGTTCCTTGGCGATGACGAGGAGCGTGGTCGTGGTCATCGCAGGGCTCCCTCGTCGGCGGGACGCTCGGCCAGTACGCGGTTCATGTCCCGTACCGCCTGCCAGGTGCCGCGCCAGGTCCCGGTCACTTTGGAGGCGCCGAGCCGGGGACGGTACGGGACGTCGTACTCGGCGATCCGCCAGCCCGCCTCGGCGGCGCGGACGACCATCTGGAGCGGGTAGCCGCTGCGGCGGTCCGTGAGGCCGAGGGAGAGGAGCGATTCGCGGCGGGCGGCGCGCAGGGGGCCGAGGTCGTGCAGGCGCAAACCCGTGCGGCGGCGCAGGAGTTGGGCGAGCGCGAGGTTGCCGGCCCGGGCGTGCGGCGGCCAGCTGCCGCGGCCCTGCGGCCGGCGCCGGCCCAGCACCAGGTCGGCCGCGCCGGACCGGATCCGGTCCACGAAGGGCACCAGGTCGGCCGGGTCGAGGGACGCGTCGCAGTCGCAGAAGCAGACGATGTCCGCCGTGGCGGCCAGCAGACCCGCGTGGCAGGCGGCGCCGAATCCGCGCCGCTCCTCGCGCACGACGGTCGCGCCGAGCGCGCGGGCGAGCTCGGCCGAACCGTCCGTGGAGCCGTTGTCCACGACGAGGGCGCGCCAGCCGGCCGGCACCCGCGCCAGGACTTCGGGCAGCGCCTCGGCCTCGTCGAGGCACGGGAGCACGACGTCGACGCCGGAGGACGCCATGGCCGGGAAGGGGGAGGAGGTGGGGGTGGTCGTCACGCTCTCACCCTACGAATGAAAAACGGGCATTTCGGACTTCGGGTTCTTACGAAACGCGGACGTCAGAGGCCTGCGACGGCATCGGCACGGGCCGGGTGCGAGGCTGGCGGCATGGAACAGCAGCCGTACGCAGCGGACGGGGCGAGGGTCCTCGTCGTGGACGACGACCCCACCGTCGCCGAGGTCGTCTCCGGATACCTCGACCGGGCCGGATACGTGGTCGACCGGGCCGGCGACGGCCCCGACGCGCTGGCCCGGGCCGCCGCGCACTGGCCGGATCTCGTCGTCCTCGATCTGATGCTGCCCGGCATGGACGGCCTCGAAGTGTGCCGGCGGATGCGCGGGCAGGGGCCCGTGCCGGTGATCATGCTCACCGCGCGCGGCGACGAGGACGACCGCATCCTCGGCCTGGAGGTCGGCGCCGACGACTACGTCACCAAGCCCTTCAGCCCCCGCGAACTGGTGCTCCGCGTCGAGTCCGTGCTGCGTCGGGCCCGGCCTGCGTCGGCGCCGCGCGGCCCGTTGCGAGCGGCCGGTCTCTCGCTCGACCCGGCGGCTCGCCGCGCCCTCAAGGGCGGAGCCGAACTCGCCCTCACCATCCGGGAGTTCGACCTCCTCGCCTTCTTCCTCCGCCATCCCGGACGCGTCTACAGCCGCGAGGACCTGATGCGGGAGGTGTGGGGCTGGGACTTCGGCGACCTGTCGACCGTGACGGTCCACGTCCGGCGCCTGCGCGGCAAGGTCGAGGACGATCCGGCCCGGCCCCGCCTGATCCAGACGGTGTGGGGGGTCGGGTATCGGTTCGACGCGACGGGACAGGAGGCGGCGGGGCACGACGGCGCAGGTCAGGACGCGCCGGGTCGGGACGGCTCCGGGCCGGACGCCCCCGGAGACGGTTCCGGACAGGAGGCCTGAGTCATGCGTGACACCATCCTCATCGCTCTCTTCGCCTTCCTCGGCGCCGCCGCGGCCGGGCTCCTCGGCGCCGGCGTCCTGCTGATGATCCGGCGGCGCTCGGTCGTCGCGCATCTCGCCGTGGTGGCCGCCGTCGCCGTCACCGCGATGCTCGCGGGGACGCTGGCCGTCGCGCAGGCGATGTTCCTGTCCAGCCACGACCTGAGCGTCGTCACGACGGTCGTCGCCATGGCCACCGTGGTCTCCCTGGCGACCGCCCTGCTGCTGGGCCGCTGGGTCGTCGGCCGCAGCAAAGCCCTCGCGCTCGCCGCCCGCTCCTTCGGCGACGGCGGTGACTTCACCACCCCCGAGGGCGCGGCCACCGCCGAACTCGCCGACCTCAGCCGGGAGTTGGAGAGCACCAGCGCCCGCCTCGCCGAGTCCCGGGAACGCGAACGCGCCCTGGAGTCCTCCCGGCGCGAGCTCGTCGCCTGGATCTCCCACGACCTGCGCACCCCGCTCGCCGGACTGCGCGCGATGTCCGAGGCCCTGGAGGACGGCGTCGCCGACGACCCCGACCGCTACCTCCGCCAGATCCGTACCGAGGTCGAACGCCTCAACGACATGGTCGGCGACCTCTTCGAGCTCTCCCGCATCCACGCGGGGGCGCTGGCGCTGAGCCCCAGCCGGATCTCCGTGTTCGACCTCGTCGGCGACGCCCTCGCGGGGGCCGACGCGCTGGCCAGCGAGCACGGCGTGCGGCTGATCGGGGATCGGGTCGAGCCCGTCCCGGTGGAAGTGGACGGCAAGGAGATGAGCCGCGTGCTGGGCAACCTGCTCATCAACGCGATCCGGCGCACCCCGGCCGACGGCACGGTCGCTGTAGCCGCCGAACGCTCCCCGGAAGGCGTGGTGTTGTCCGTCACGGACGGTTGCGGAGGCATTCCGGAGGAGGACCTGCCCCGCGTCTTCGACACCGGATGGCGCGGCACCCACGCCCGAACTCCCCCCGCCGGAGCGGGACTTGGCCTCGCCATCGTGCGGGGCATCGTCGAGGCCCACCAGGGCCGGGCCACCGTACGGAACATCCCCGGAGGCTGCCGCTTCGAGGTGACCCTGCCGGTTCCGGTGCCTGAGGTGTGAGCCGCCCGCCTCAGGTAACGCCCAATACCTCTACTCCGCCGCAGCGAACTCCCGCATCCCCTCCTCGAACCCCACCCCCGCCTTCCACCCCAACTCCGTGCGCAGCAGCGTCGAGTCGGCCGCGATGTGCCGTACGTCGCCGAGCCGGTACTCCCCGGTGACCACAGGCTCCGGGCCACCGTGGGCGGCGGCCAGCGCGCGGGCCATCTCGCCGACCGTGTGCGGCTCGCCGCTGCCGGTGTTGTAGACCGACAGCGCGCCTTCGGGTGAACTCGCCTCCAGCGCGGCCACGTTGGCCGCCGCCACATCCCGCACATGGATGAAGTCCCTTAGCTGGCGCCCGTCTTCGAAGACGCGCGGTGCCTCACCGCGGGCCAGCGACGAGCGGAAGAAGGAGGCGACGCCCGCGTACGGGGTGTCGCGGGGCATGCCGGGGCCGTACACGTTGTGGTAGCGCAGCGACACCGCCGAGGCGCCGGGAGTGGCACGGGCCCAGGCCGCCGCCAGGTGTTCCTGGGTGAGCTTGGTCGTCGCGTACACGTTCCGCGGGTCGACCGGGGCGTCCTCCGCGACCAGCCCGCGCGACAGCTCCGCCCCGCACGTCGGACAGGGCGGTTCGAAGCGGCCGGCGTCGAGGTCGGCGACCGCACGCGGGCCCGGCCGGACGACCCCGTGCGCGGAGCAGACGTACCGCCCCTCGCCGTACACGACCATCGACCCGGCCAGCACGAGGCGCCGTACGCCCGTCTCGGCCATCGCGGTGAGCAGCACGGCGGTGCCGAGGTCGTTGCGGGAGACGTACTGGGCGGCGTCCGCGAAACCGGTGCCGAGGCCGACCATCGCCGCCTGGTGGCAGACCGCGTCGACGCCGGACAGGGCGCGGCGGACGGCGTCCGGGTCCCGTACGTCCCGGGCCGGGTCGGCGCGGTCGTCGTACACGACGGGCTCGTGCCCGTGTGCCTCCAGTGCCCGTACGACATGGGACCCGATGAACCCGGCACCGCCGGTGACCAGTACTCGCATGCGTCCACGCTAGGGCGGCGACCCGGCTCGGCGAGGGCTCACACCTCGCACGTCACGGGTCCGTAAGACCTGCCGTGCCGTTGAGCGGGAGCCGGACCGTGAACACGGTCTCGCCCGGTCCTCCGCCCAGCTCGATCGTCCCGCCGTGCGCCCGCACCAGCGCGTTCGCGACCGACAGGCCCAGGCCGCTGCCGCCCCGGTCGCGGCTGCGGGCCTTGTCCACGCGGTAGAAGCGGTCGAAGACGCGCTCCCGGTCGGCGGCCGGGATACCGGGGCCCGCGTCCGTGACCCGGACCACCGCGCCGGAGCCCTCGGCCGAGACCGCGATCGAGACAGGGGTGCCCACGGGGGTGTGGACGGCCGCGTTGGTGAGGAGGTTGTCCAGGACCTGACGAACGCGCTGCGGGTCCAGCCGCAGCCGGAGCGACTCGGGGCCCTTCTCGACCGTCAGCGGATGGTCGGCGTGGCTCGCGCGGAACGCGTCCGCGGCCTCCTCGGCCAGCTCCACCAGGTCCGACTCCCGCATCCGCAGCGGCGCCTCGACCTCCGCCGCGTCGAGGCGGGCGAGCAGCAGCAGGTCGTCGAGGAGCACGCCCATGCGGGCGGCCTCGGCGCGCAGCCGGGCCAGGTGCTTGTCCCGCTCCTCGGGGGCGTTGGCGGCGGCGTACTGGAAGAGGTCCGCGTAGCCCCGTACCGACATGAGGGGTGTCCGCAGCTCGTGCGAGGCGTCCGCGACGAACCGGCGCAGTCGCTGTTCCGCCTCCGCGCGGACCGCGAGGGAGTCGTCGATGTGCTCCAACATGGTGTTGAAGGCGGTGCGGAGTTCCTCGACCTCCGGGCCGCCGCCCCGCTCGTCCGCGCGCAGCGGCAGCCGGGCCGCCGACTCGGTCAGGTCGTGCGAGGCGATGCCGTGCGCGGTGTGCGCCATGTCGCTCAGCGGTTGCAGACCGCGCCGCAGCAGCCGGCGCCCGAACACCACCAGGGCCAGCAGCGCGACCCCGAAGGCGACCACCTGGATGGTCACCAGCTGCTTGACCGTGTCGTCGATGTTGTCCATCGGCGCCCCGCTGACCAGCACCACCCCGGGCTCGACCTCGCAGGCGCGCAGCCGGTACTCGCCCTCGCCCGTGATGTTCCGGGTGCGCAGCAGCTCGGACTTGGCGGAGGTCTGCGCCTTGGCCAGGGCGGTGAGGTCCTTTATGTCCGTGGGCAGGTCCGAGTCGTCCTCGGGCTTGCGCAGCACGGGGTTGCCGTCCTTGACGTCGTACACCGCGTAGTACCAGCGGTAGTACTTCTTGCCCTCCAGGGAGCCCTTCGCCGCGATGTTCTTGGACTGGGCGGTCTGGGCGAGGCCGAGCTGGTCGTCGAGCTGGGCCGACAGATAGTCCCGCATGTACATCGTCAGGGCGGTGCCGACGACGCCGAACGCCACCAGGGCCAGCACCCCGAGGCCCAGCGCGAGCCGGGTGCCGAGCCGCAGCCTGCCGTACGTGCGGCGCAGCCGCCCGATCACTCGGCGACCTGCCGGACCACGTACCCGAAGCCGCGCACGGTGTGGATCAGCGGCTCGCCCGTGTCGTCGAGCTTGCGGCGCAGCCGGCTGACGACCAGCTCCACCACGTTCGAGCGGCCCCCGAAGCCGTACTCCCACACATGGTCGAGGATCTGCGCCTTGGTCATCACGGTCGGTGACTTGCGCATCAGGAAGCGCAGCACCTCGTACTCGGTCGGGGTGAGCGTGAGCAGCTTGTCGCCGCGCCGCACCTCGCGGGTGTCCTCGTCCATCGTCAGGTCCGCGACCTGGAGGACCGACCGCTGGAACCCGGGCCCCGCGCTGCGTCGCAGCACGGTCCGCAGCCGGGCCATCAGCTCCTCCACCGCGAACGGCTTGACCAGGTAGTCGTCTCCGCCCCGGGTCAGCCCGGCCACCCGGTCGGCGACCGCGTCCCGCGCGGTCAGGAACACCACCGGCACCATCGTGCCCGAGCCGCGCAGCCGGTCGAGCACGCCGAAGCCGTCCAGGTCCGGCAGCATCAGGTCGAGCACCACGATGTCCGGATGGAACTCGGCGGCCCGCCGCAGCGCCTCCTCGCCGGAGTTCGCGGTGACCGCCTCCCAGCCCTCGTAGCGGGCGACCGTCGCGACGAGATCGGCGATCGGCGGGTCGTCGTCCACGACGAGGAGTCGTACTTTTTCCACCCGCACATAGTGCGCCACCCGGGCCTGAATGCCACGGCCGGTGTCCTCGGGCGACCGTATCGATAAGCACTTGAAAGTTGTCCGACAGCAAAACGACAGGCCTGGCCAGCCAAGCTTTCGGATATCCAGGACCCGATCTAGGAGCTGCCGTCCCGTGACGACCGTCCAATCGCCCCCCGCGCCCCCCACGGCGATACGGCCCAGGGTGGTGGCGCGCACGAGCCTGTACGCCGTGCTGGCCGCGAACGTGGCCGTGGTCGCCTACTTCTTCGCCCAGGCGGGCTTCGCCTCCAACGCGCTGATCGTGATCGGCCGGGCCGCCGGCCTCTACGGCGCCCTCCTCATGGCCTTCCAGCTGGTCCTCGTGGCCCGGCTGCCCTGGCTCGACCGCCGCATCGGCATGGACCGGCTGACCTCGTGGCACCGCTGGACCGGCTTCGGCATCCTGTGGACGCTGCTGGCGCACGTCGTCTTCATCACCTTCGGCTACGCGGACGGCACCGGCGTCGGCCCGGTCAGCGAGATCATCGACCTGGCCGAGACCACCGAGGGCGTCTTCCGCGCCGTCGTCGCCTTCGGCATCATCCTCGTGGTCGGCGCGGTCTCCGCCCGCTACGCCCGCCGCCGCCTCGCCTACGAGACCTGGCACTTCATCCACCTCTACACCTACGTCGCCGTGGTGCTCGCGTTCACGCACCAGGTCGCGGTCGGTACGACCTTCACGTCCTCGTCGGCCGCGACCTCGTACTGGTACGGGGTCTGGGGCGTCGCCCTCGGCTCGGTGGTCCTGGGCCGCGTGGTCCTGCCGCTGTGGCGCAACACCCGCCACCAGTTCCGCGTCGCGGCGGTCGTGCCCGAGTCCCACAACGTCGTCTCGATCACCATCACCGGCAAGGACCTCGACAAGCTGCCCGCGCAGGCCGGCCAGTTCTTCCTGTGGCGCTTCCTGACCCGGGACCGCTGGTGGCAGGCCAACCCCTTCTCCCTCTCCGCCGCCCCCGACGGCCGCAGCCTGCGCCTCACCGCCAAGGCGGCCGGCGAGGGCAGCGCCGCCCTGCGCCACCTGAAGGTCGGCACGCGCGTCTTCGCCGAGGGCCCCTACGGCGCCTTCACCACCCTGCACCGCACCAAGTCGGAGTCCCTGCTCATCGCCGGCGGCGTCGGCGTCACCCCGATCCGGGCCCTGCTGGAAGACCTGGAGGGCCACGCCGTCGTCCTCTACCGCGTCTCCTCCGACCGCGACGCCGTCCTCTACGACGAACTGCGCGACCTCGCCCTCGCCAAGGGCGCCGAACTCCACCTGGTCACCGGACCGCCCGTGCCCGACAAGCTGGCGCCGCGCGAACTGGCCCGGCTGGTCCCGGACATCGGCGACCGGGACGTCTTCCTGTGCGGACCGCCCCCGATGATGAACGCGGTGCTGCGCAGCCTCGGCGACCTGGGCGTGCCCAAGCAGCAGATCCACTTCGAGCGCTTCAGCCTGGCCGGTTGAGAGAGACTGAGAGAGCCATCGTGAAGCGAGCCATACCCGTCGTCGTCCTGAGCATCGCCGGTCTCGTCCCGGTCTGGCGCTACGAGCCGTCCCTCGGCACGACGAGCACCCAAGCCTCCGAGCCCGCCTCGACACCGTCCTCCTCCTCGGGCAGTTCGTCCGGCACGTCCTCCGGCACGGTCGTCAAGGGCACGCTGGTCAACACCGAGAAGGGACCTGTTCAGGTCCAGGTGACCTTCGACGGCGACAAGATCACCGCCGTGAAGATGCTCCAGCAGCCCAACCACCCGCAGACCACGGCCGCCGTGCCGGTGCTGATCTCGGAGACGCTGGAGGCGCAGAGCGCGGACATCGACACCGTGTCCGGTGCGACGATCACCAGCGGCGCCTACAAGGAGTCCCTCCAGGCGGCGATCGACGCGAACGCCGAGTCGGCCGCCGCGTCGCCTTCTCCGTCGGCGTCGGCGTCGTCCCCCGCCACGACCTCGCAGACCCTCACCGGTTCCACCGTGAACACGGAGAAGGGCCCCGTGCAGGTCCAGGTGACCCTTGAGGGCGACAAGATCAGCGCCGTGAAGATGCTCCAGCAGCCGAACCATCCGCAGACCACGGCCGCGGTGCCGGTGCTGATCTCGGAGACGCTGGAGAAGCAGAGTGCCGACATCGACACGGTGTCCGGCGCGACCATCACCAGCGACGGCTACAAGGAGTCCCTCCAGGCCGCGCTCGACGCGAAGGCGGCCTGAGATGCGCCGCGTCGAACACGTGATGGGCTTCCCGGTGTCCCTCCGCATCGATGAAGAGGGCGGCGGCGAGGGCGAGTTCGAGGCCG
>NZ_JBSFLV010000012.1:0-108819 GCF_053599215.1 Streptomyces sp. NPDC001002
GAGGGCGGGGCGTTGCGGCTGCTCGGGCTGCATCCCGATCAGCCGCAACCGCAGTCGGCCTCGCTCGTGCGCGGCCCCGTACCGCCCGCCTGGTGGCACCCCGCAGGCGAGCGGTACGCGGCCGAACGGTTCCCGTCTACCAGATCGCCTCGACCCACTCCGGGTGGTCGATGAACGGGTTCCGGTTGTGCTGGTACGTGTCGTAGATGACCTGGTTGCGCTTCTCCTCGAACGCGCTGGGCGGGTCCGCCTCGTTCCACGCCTTGAGGACGGAGAGCTTGCCCATGTACGGGTTGCTGCCGTTGCCCACCTTCTCGTTGGGCTCCAGGTTCGCCCAGCCGTCGTCGCCCTCGTAGCGGACGGTCATGTAGAGGATCATGCGGGCCACGTCGCCCCGGTCCGCCGCGCGCGGCGCGAAGGAGTCCGAGTCGACGGTGGAGCCGCCGCCGTTGGTGACCGCGCTGCCGCCGTTGTCGAAGTCCAGGTTGCCGCGGATGCTGTTGACCTGGACGTCGGCCGGACGCAGGTGGTGCAGGTCCGTGCCGGGGCCGATCGCCTCACCGAAGTCGCCGTGCGACTTGGCCCACGTGTGCTCGCGGTTCCAGTCGCCGACGTCACCGCCGTTGAGGGACTTGGCGCGCGAGACACCGCTGTACAGCAGGATCACGTTGTTGCTGTTGTTCGGATCCTGGTCGGTGGCCTTCAACGCGTCCCAGACCGCGGAGTACGAGATCTTCGTCTGACTGCTGATGATCGTGTGCAGCGCGGACTTGAGAGAGGTGCCCGTCTTGCCGACCGCGTTCTTGTAGTACGTCGTGTCGTACGCCGTGGTGGTGGCCGCGGCCGGGGTCGCGGTCAGCGCGGGGACGCTGAAACCGACCAGGACGGCTGCCGTCGTCAGGGCCACTGTCTTCCAGCGGCGGATGCGTGTCGCCAGCATAAAGGGGGTCCCATCTACGCGGGTTGAATGGAGGCGGCAGACGGGAGCGTGACATGGGCATGCAGCCCTGTAAATGACTTCGACATGTCGATCAGATGACCGGAACCGGCAATTTGCCCTTTGTCTACGCGAGTTGACGTACCAAAACGGCCCCCGACCGGGAGGTCAGGGGCCGTTGAGAGGCCAATAGGCGGCCTTGGGGCGCGCTTTGCTCAGTCAGTCACTCAGCTGACGTCCGACGGGTCCAGACGGTAGATCGTCGACGTGTTCGTCTGAGTGGAGGAGGCGGAGCCGGACGAGGATGTCGACGACGAGTCCGACGTACCGCTACCGCTCTTGCTGTACTCGCTCTCCTTCACCGCCGTCGCGTTCTTCTCCACCCAGCTGGTGATCTCCTGGTTCAGGCTGCTGTTGCCGCCCATGCCGCCGCCACCGAGCTGGATGTAGTGCAACTCGCCCTTCTTCACCAGTTCCTTGAGCTTGGCGAGGGTCATCGCCTTGTCGGAGCCGGTGAAGCCCCACATGGAGATGACGGGCTTGCCCGTGCTGAGGATCAGCTGGCCCGCGGACTGCGAATTGGACACCGCGAGCAGCCACTTGGCGCCGTCCTGGTGCTTCTCCAGGTACGAGACGAGCTCGGTGGAGGCACCGCCCCCGCCCATACCGCCGCCGCCACCGAAGCCGCCGCGACCACCGGTTGCGCCGCCGGGCGCGTCACCGGTACCGGTCCCACCGGGAGCCGTACCGCCGGTGCCGCCGGTCCCACCAGGAGCCGTGCCGCCGCCACTTGGAGCCCCGCTCGGCGCGCCCCCGCCTTGCGGCAGCTCACCGGTGCCGCCGCCCGGCGTCATCTGGCCCTGGCCGCCCGGGAGTTCCCCGTTCGCCTGGCCGCCGCCCTGCTGCGTGCCGCCCGGCAGCTCGCCGCGCTGCCCGCCGAAGCCGCCCCGGCCGCCGCCGGGACCGCCGCCTCCGCCGGGGCCGCCGTTGCCGGTGGAGGGACCGGCCGTCGGGTTGGTGCCGCCCATGCCGCCGCTCGCCGAGGAGAGGGCGGGCGAGGCCGCGTACGCCGTCGGGCCCGCGAGGGCCGCCACGATCGCCGCCGCGATGGAGAGGGAGAGCAGCCGGGCCTTGTTGCCCGAGCGGAAGACGAACAGGCCGATGATCGCGAGGACCATGACCACGCCGACCGCCGGCCACAGCCAGGTGTTCCAGTCGGTGGCCCGGCGCAGCAGCACGATCGCCCAGATGCCGGTGACCGCGAGCCCGGCCGGCAGCACCCACGACCAGCGGGCGTCACCGCCGCGGAAGGCGCGCCACAGCATGACGCCGCCGCCACCGGTGAGCGCCGCGATGCCCGGGGCGAGCGCGGTCGTGTAGTACGGGTGCATGGTGCCCTCGGCCATCGCGAAGGTCAGGTAGTGCAGCACCAGCCAGCCGCCCCACAGCACCAGCGCGGCGCGGGTGAGGTCGGTGCGCGGGGCGCGCCCGCACAGCACCAGGCCGGCCACCAGCGCGATGGCCGCGAAGGGGATCAGCCAGGAGATCTGCCCGCCGAGGATGTCGTTGAACATCCGGCCCAGGCCCGCGGTGCCGGCGAAGGTGCCGCCTCCGCCGCCCCCACCGGCCCCGCCCCCGCCGCCTCCGCCGTTGCCCTCGCCGCCGAAGACGCGGCCCAGGCCGTTGTAGCCCATGATCAGGTTCCAGGCGCTGCCGTCGGTCGAACCGCCGATGTAGGGGCGGTCGTCGGCGGGTACGAGGGACACGGCCGTGGCCCACCAGAAGCTGGAGACGGCCAACGCGACCGTGGCCAGGGCCAGTTGGACGAGCTTCTTCTTCCAGCCCAGCTTCGACGCGAACAGGTACACGGCGAAGACGGCGGGCAGGGCGATGTAGCCCTGGAGCATCTTGGTGTTGAAGGCGAGTCCGAAGCAGACGGCCGAGCCGATCAGCGGCAGCAGCCGTTCGGTGCGCACCGAGCGCAGGGCGAGGGCCGCGCCGCCGACCATCAGCAGGACGAGCAGGGTGTCGGGGTTGTTGTCCCGGTTGATGGCGACCGTGATCGGCGTCAGCGCGAGCACGAGCGCGGCGATCGCCGCCGCCACGTGCCCGAAGTACCGCTTCACGGACGCGTGCAGGATCCAGATCGTGCCGAGCGCGGCGGCGACCTCCGGCAGCATCATCTGCCAGGTGCCGAAGCCGAAGATCCGGCAGGACAGGCCCATGACCATCAGGGCGAACGGCGGTTTGTCGACCGTGATGAAGTTGCCCGCGTCGAGCGAGCCGAAGAACCAGGCCTCCCAGCTCTTGGTGCCGCTGTAGACGGCCGAGCTGTAGAAGCTGTTGAGGCTGGACCCGGACAGATTCCAGGAGTACAGCGCCGCCGCCAGCACCAGGATGGCGATCAGGGCGGGCAGCGACCAGCGCGGTGCTTTGTCCGAGGGCGCCGCGGGCGGGGTCGGCGGCGGCCAGTCTTCGGACACGGTCTCGGTGTGGGGGTGTGGATCGGTGGCAGATGTCACCCGAGCATCGTGGTGACGGGGAGTGGGCGCGCGCTGTGGCGAACCTGGCCCCCGGCTGTGAATCGACCAAGGGCTCGGCAACGTCTTGTTCAGTCGTTGCCCAACGGGGTCGTCCCAGCGGGGCCGATACAACCCTTGCCCAATTGGAAAGCGGTGCGTACAACCTTTCGGTCGAACCTGTGAGTCATAGAGGGCATGACTAACGGGGAAGCTCGAATATCCGTACGTGCCAGATGGATCGCCGGCGCCACGCTCGCCGCCTGTGTGGCCACCGCCACCGCCGCCACGCCCGCCGCCGCGGCGGCCGCACCGACCGTCGCCTGCACCTCGTCCAAGGCGGCGCTCGCGACCAAGCTCAAGAAGGACATCACCGCCGCCCTCGCCAACCGCAAGGGCACCATCGCGGTCGGCCTCTACGACCGCACCACCAACACCACGTGCTCGCTCCGCGCCTCCAGCGCCTTCGACTCGGCGAGCGTCGTCAAGGTGACCGTTCTGGCCACGCTCCTGTGGGACGCGAAGAAGCACAACCGGTATCTGACCGACACCGAGGCCGCCCGCGCCAAGGCCATGATCACCAAGTCCGACAACGACGCGACCAGCAAGCTCTGGAAGCAGTTGGGCCTGACGAAGATCAAGGGCTTCCTGGCCGCCGCCAAGATGACGCAGACCAAGCCCGGCGCGAACGGCTACTGGGGGCTCACCCAGATCACGGTCACCGACGAGCAGAAACTGCTCAAACTGGTCACCGCGAAGAACAGCGTCCTGAGCGACAACGCCCGTGCCTACATCCAGAAGCTGATGGGCCAGGTCATCTCGTCCCAGCGCTGGGGCACCCCGTACGGCACCCCCTCCGGCGTCTCCGTGCACGTCAAGAACGGCTGGCTGCAACGCGCCACGCACGGCTGGCGCGTGCACAGCGTCGGCACGTTCAAGGGCGGCGGCCACGACTACATGATCACGGTGCTGACGCACGGCAACAGCACCATGAACTACGGGATCACCACCATCCAGGGCGTCGCCAAGGTCATCCACAAGGACCTGGCCGCGAGCTGATTTTTCACGAAACGGTCTCCCGGTCGTCACTGTCCCCGCCCTACGGTGACGCCCATGCGCCTGAGAACCGTACTCACGACCGTCACTGCGGCCCTGGCGGCGGCCACCTGTCTGACCGCCGCCGGGCCGGCTTCGGCCGGCACCGCTGTGACCGCCAACTCCTACGGGAGCAACGCGTGTTCGCCCGCCGTCTCCCTCGACCGCTTCTCCGACGCCCTGGACAAGACGACCTACCAGGGCACGTTCGTCGGCAACTTCTCCGCGCTGGCGGTCGACCGTGACGGCTCCCTGGCCGCCCTCTCCGACCGCTCCTCGCTGTTCGACCTGAACGCGAGGACGCTGGCCCCGGAGAAGGCCGTCCCGCTCGCCGACGAGAACGGCGCCGCGCTCGACTCCGAGGGTCTGGTCATCGACCGGGACGGCACCCGCCTGATCACCTCGGAGACCGAGCCGTCGATCCGCCGCTACTCCCGCGACGGCAAGATCCTCGACCGCCTCCCGGTCCCGTCCTCCCTGCTCGTCGCCCCCGCAGGGCGCGCCACCTCGAACCAGACCTTCGAGGGCCTGACCCTGCTGCCCGGCGGCCACACCCTGCTCGCGTCGATGGAGTACGCCATCGCCGGCGACTCCACCGGCATCGTCCGCTTCCAGACCTGGAACCGGACCAAGGGCAACCACTTCAAGCTCGGCGCGCAGTACGCGTACCGCACCGACGAGGCCATTCTCGGCGTCCCCGAGGTCCAGGCGACCCCCGACGGCCGCCTCCTCGTCCTGGAGCGCGGCTTCACCGCGGGCGTCGGCAACACCGTCCGCCTCTACCTGGCCGACCCCCGCCGCGCCACCGACACGAGCGGCATCGAGAACCTCACGGGCCAGTCGGGCGTACGCCTGATCAAGAAGACCCTCCTCACCGACATCGCCACCTGCCCCACCCTGGGCGCCACGGCGAAGCAGCCCCAGCCCAACCCCCTCCTCGACAACATCGAGGGCATGACGATCACGGGCAAGGAGAAGGGCCGCCTCAAGGTCCTCCTGGTGAGCGACGACAACCAGAACGCGGTCCAGACGACCCGGTTCTACTACCTGCGGGTACGGGTCTGATCCCAGGTGTCCTGTTCTCCCCTCTCTTTGTTGCGGAGGGATGAAATCCGCTTCGATTGACGTTGGTGCCCTTCGGTGGATCAGTACGTGGATCCGCACCAGAAACAACGGAGGGCACCGGCGTGGCACAAGAGCAGGGCTGGGTAAAACGACTCGCCGGATACGCCTGGCGCCACCCGACGGACGTCGTCCTCGCCCTCGGCTCCTCCCTCGGCGGCATGGCCGTGATGGCCGTCGTTCCGCTGGTCACCAAGGTGATCATCGACGACGTGATCGGCGACCACAGCCGGGACATGGCCCCCTGGGCCGGCGCCCTGATCGCCGCCGCCGTGGTCGTCTACGTCCTCACCTACATCCGCCGCTACTACGGCGGCCGCCTCGCCCTCGACGTCCAGCACGACCTGCGGACGGAGATGTTCGAGACGATCACCCGGCTCGACGGGCGCCGGCAGGACGAGCTGTCCACCGGCCAGGTCGTCGGGCGCGCGACCAGCGACCTCCAGCTGATCCAGGGCCTGCTCTTCATGCTCCCGATGACCATCGGGAACCTCCTGCTCTTCGTGATCTCGCTCGGCATCATGGCCTGGCTGTCCCCGCCGCTCACGCTGGTCGCCCTCGCGGTGGCCCCGGCCCTGTGGTGGATCGCGCGCCGCAGCCGTTCGAAGCTGCACCCCGCCACCTGGTACGCGCAGGCCCAGGCCGCCGCCGTGGCGGGCGTGGTCGACGGAGCCGTCAGCGGCGTACGCGTGGTGAAGGGGTTCGGGCAGGAGGAGCAGGAGACCGGGAAGCTGCGGGAGGTCGGGCGGCGGCTGTTCGCGGGGCGGCTGCGGACCATCCGGCTCAACAGCCGGTACACCCCGGCGCTGCAGGCCGTCCCCGCCCTCGGCCAGGTCGCGATGCTGGCGCTCGGCGGCTGGCTGGCGGTGCGCGGGCACATCACGCTCGGCACGTTCGTCGCCTTCTCCACCTACCTCGCCCAGCTCGTCGGCCCGGTCCGGATGCTCGCCGTGGTCCTCACCGTCGGCCAGCAGGCCCGCGCCGGCACCGAGCGCGTCCTGGAACTGATCGACACCGAGCCGACCATGAAGGACGGCACGAAGGAACTGCCCGCCGACGCGCCCGCGACCGTCGAGTTCGACGACGTGTCCTTCGGCTACGACCATGAGCGCCCCGTCCTCGACGGGCTCTCCTTCGAGATCCGCGCCGGCGAGACCCTCGCGGTCGTCGGCTCCTCCGGCTCCGGCAAGTCCACCGTCTCCCTGCTCCTGCCGCGCTTCTACGACGTCACGCACGGTGCCGTCCTCGTCGGCGGCCACGACGTCCGCGAGCTGACCCACGACTCGCTGCGCGCCGCGATCGGCCTGGTCCCCGAGGACTCCTTCCTCTTCTCCGACACGGTCCGCAACAACATCGCCTACGGCCGCCCCGACGCGACCGACGAACAGGTCGAGGCCGCCGCGCGCGCCGCCCAGGCGGACCGCTTCATCGCCGAGCTCCCCGAGGGCTACGCCACCACGGTCGGCGAGCACGGCCTCACCCTCTCCGGCGGCCAGCGTCAGCGCGTCGCCCTCGCCCGCGCGATCCTCGCCGACCCGCGGCTCCTGGTCCTCGACGACGCGACCTCGGCCGTGGACGCGCGCGTGGAGCACGAGATCCACGAGGCGCTCAAGGAGGTCATGCGGGGCCGCACCACCCTCCTCATCGCCCACCGCCGCTCCACCCTGGGCCTGGCCGACCGCATCGCCGTCCTCGACGCAGGCCGCCTCGCGGATGTCGGCACCCACGAGGAGCTCCAGCAGCGGTCGGCCCTCTACCGCCGCCTGCTGACCGACCCCGACGAGCTGGGCGGCGTCTCGCCCGGCCACGCCCTGCCCGCCGCCCCGGCCGAAGACACCTCCGTACGCGACGAGTTGGACGCCGAGTTCGACGCGGAGCGCGGAGTGACCCCGCGGCTGTGGACCGGCGATCGCGCGCCCAAGGACACCGCGCTGGCCGGGATGCCCGCCACGCCCGAACTCCTCGACCAGGTCGACGCGTTGCCGCCGGCGACCGACGTGCCCGGCATCGACGAGGCACGGGCGGTGCGGGCGGAGGAGTCGTACGGTCTTGGACGTCTGCTGCACGGGTTCCGGAAGCCGCTGCTGATCAGCCTCGGGCTGGTCGCCGTCGACGCGGGCATGAGCCTGCTGCTGCCCGTGCTGATCCGGCACGGCATCGACCAGGGCGTCTCCGCGCTGGCGATCGGCGCGGTCTGGGCGGCCGCGCTGCTCGGACTGGTCGCCGTCGCCGTGCAGTGGGCGGCGCAGACCGGTGAGACCCGGATGACCGGACGTACCGGCGAACGGGTGCTGTACGCACTCCGGTTGAAGATCTTCGCCCAGCTCCAGCGGCTCGGACTCGACTACTACGAGCGGGAGTTGACCGGCCGGATCATGACGAGGATGACGACCGACGTCGACGCCCTCTCGACCTTCCTGCAGACCGGTCTGGTCACGGCGTTCGTCTCGGTCGTCACCTTCTTCGGCATCATGGGCGCGCTGTTGGTGATCGACGTGCAGCTCGCACTCGTCGTGTTCGCCACCCTCCCGCCGCTGATCATCGCCACCTTCTTCTTCCGCCGGGCGAGCGTGAAGGCGTACGAACTCGCCCGTGAGCGCGTGTCGGTGGTCAACGCCGACCTCCAGGAGTCGGTGTCGGGGCTCAGGATCGTGCAGGCCTTCCGGCGCGAGCGGGACGGCGGGGCGCGGTTCGCGGAGCGCAGCGCGAGCTACCGGGCGGCGCGGACGCGGGGCCAGTGGCTGATCTCGATCTACTTCCCCTTCGTCCAGCTGCTGTCGTCTGTGGCGGCCGCCGCGGTACTGATCTCGGGCGCGGGCCGTATCGACGACGCCACGCTCACCACCGGTGCGCTGGTCGCGTACCTCCTCTACATCGACCTGTTTTTCGCCCCCGTCCAGCAGCTCTCCCAGGTCTTCGACGGCTACCAGCAGGCCTCGGTCTCGCTGGGCCGCATCCAGGAGTTGCTGCGCGAGCCGACCTCCACGAAGGCCGCGGCCGAACCGCTGGACGTCCTCTCCCTCCGCGGCGAGATCGCCTTCGAGGACGTGCACTTCGCGTACGGGGAGGGTGAAGAGGCGCTCGGCGGCGTGGAGTTGAGCATCCCGGCCGGGCAGACGGTCGCGTTCGTCGGCGAGACCGGCGCCGGCAAGTCGACCCTGGTGAAGCTGGTGGCCCGCTTCTACGACCCCACGGGCGGCCGGGTGACCGTCGACGGCGCCGATCTGCGCACCCTCGACCTCACCTCGTACCGCCACCGCCTGGGCGTGGTCCCGCAGGAGGCGTACCTCTTCCAGGGCACCGTCCGCGACGCCATCGCCTACGGCCGCCCGGACGCCACCGACGCCCAGGTCGAGGCGGCGGCCCGCGCGGTGGGCGCGCACGAGATGATCGCCACGTTGGACGGCGGCTACCTCCACGAGGTCGCCGAGCGCGGCCGCAATCTCTCCGCGGGCCAGCGTCAGCTGATCGCCCTGGCCCGCGCCGAGCTGGTCGACCCGGACGTCCTCCTCCTCGACGAGGCGACGGCCGCTCTGGACCTGGCCACGGAGGCCCAGGTCAACCACGCCACCGACCGCCTCACCGGCCGCCGCACCACCCTGGTAGTGGCCCACCGCCTGACCACGGCGGCCCGCGCGGACCGGGTGGTGGTGATGGACCACGGCATGGTGGTCGAGGACGGCACGCACGACGAGCTTCTGGCCCTGGACGGCCGGTACGCCCGGCTGTGGCGGACGTTCGTCGGGCAGTCCGAGCCGGAGGAGCCGGTCGGGGCGGTTCGCTGACGGTCGCGCAACCATCCGACATACGTCGTGCGTCCGTACACCCGTACGCTCATCGACGGGTCGGCCGGCGGCGGTACGGGAGGGACGACAGTGGACACAGGTGCGATACGGAGGTGGTTCGCCCTCGGTATGGCCGTGCTGACCGCGTCCGGAGTGCTCGCGCTCGCCACACCCGCCAGTGCCCAGGGTGCCGCGTACTGCGGCGGGCGCAAGGTGCGGGACCTGCCCTTCTCCACCGGCGTCGTCCACGTCTACAAGCGCAGTGGATACGTCTGTGCCGTCACCTTCCCCAAGACGGCGAGCGGCGCCAAGCGGGCCATGTCGGTCAGCGTGCAGGCGCGCGGCAACCGGCCCGTGGTGGACAAGGGGAGGTACACCCACCACGCGGGCCCGGTCACCGTGCACGCCGGGCACCGCTGTGTGTGGATCAAGGGCTCGGTGGGCCGGGGCGCGGTCAGTTCGGGCTGGATTCTTTGCTGATTCGCGGCTTTCCTACAAGCTTTTCTTGAACTCCCCTGGTGCGGACGCCGGTTGCTCGACTAGCTTCCGGCGGACAGCTGTACTCACAGGGGAGTGTGCATGCGCAAGGCGCTCAGATGGCTGCTGGCGCTCACCGTGCTGATAGGCACGTTGAGCACGGCCGGGGCGGCCACCGCCGCCCAGCCGACCGGCGGCACGACCGACATCAAGGATCGGCTGCTCTCCATACCGGGGATGAGCCTGATCGAGGAGAAGCCGTACACCGGCTACCGCTTCTTCGTCCTGAACTACACCCAGCCGGTCGACCACCGGCACCCGTCCAAGGGCACCTTCCAGCAGCGGATCACCGTGCTGCACAAGGACGTCAGCCGCCCGACGGTCTTCTACACCGGCGGCTACAACGTCTCCACGACACCCAGCCGCCGCGAGCCGACCCAGATCGTGGACGGCAACCAGGTCTCCATGGAGTACCGCTACTTCACCCCCTCCCGGCCGGCCCCGGCCGACTGGAGCAAGCTGGACATCTGGCAGGCGGCCAGCGACCAGCACCGCATCTTCAAGGCGCTGAAGAAGATCTACGCCAAGAACTGGGTCTCCACGGGCGGCTCCAAGGGCGGCATGACCGCCACGTACTACGAGCGCTTCTACCCCAAGGACATGGACGGCGTCGTCGCGTACGTCGCCCCCAACGACGTGGTGAACGACGAGGACTCGGCCTACGACCGCTTCTTCGCGAGCGTCGGCACCAAGGAGTGCCGCGACCGCCTGAACGCCGTGCAGCGCGAGGCCCTCGTGCGCCGCGAGCCGCTGGAGCAGAAGTACGCCGCCTACGCGGCCGAGAACGGCTACACCTTCACCACCGTCGGCAGCCTGGACAAGGCCTACGAGGCCGTCGTGCTCGACTACGTCTGGGGCTTCTGGCAGTACAGCCTGCTCGCGGACTGCGCCGACATCCCGGCCGACGCCAAGAACGCCACCGACGACGCGATCTGGACCTCGGTCGACACGATCTCCGGCTTCTCCTTCTACACGGACCAGGGCCTGGAGCCGTACACGCCGTACTACTACCAGGCGGGCACCCAACTGGGCGCGCCCACCATCCACTTCCCGCACATCGAGAAGAAGTACATCCGCTACGGCTACCAGCCGCCGCGGAACTTCGTGCCGCGCTCGATCCCGATGAAGTTCCAGCCGTCCGCCATGCGTGACGTCGACTCGTGGGTGAAGCACAACGCCCGCCACATGCTCTTCGTCTACGGACAGAACGACCCGTGGGGCGGGGAGCGCTTCGCCGTCGGCAAGGGCGCGAAGGACTCCTACGTCTTCACCGCGCCGGGCCTCAACCACGGCGCCAACGTGGCCGGTCTGGTCGCCGACCAGAAGGCGCTCGCCACCGCGCGGATCCTCGCCTGGGCCGGCGTCCCCGCGGCCACCACGGCGCAGGCCAAGCCGCTGGCGAAGTTCGACAAGAAGCTGGACGTACGGGACGTGGAGCGCGAGCCGGCGCTGCGCCCGTAGCACCGCACCGGTTTGACCCGTAACTCCCGGGCTGCGTCCGGCCGTTGATCACCCGTGATCACACCGGCCGGGCGCAGCCCACCCGTTTGTCGCCCTCCAGTTGCACGTACAGGGCCGTCGTCGCCGGGCACTGGGTGCGTTTCGCGACCGCCTTCACCACCTTGTACTGCGGCTTCTTCTTGCCGCTGCCGTCGCACGCCGTCTCACGGACCTGTCCGTTGCCGGAGCCGTAGACGCAGTCGCCGACGATGGTGCGCGGACCGCCCCCGCCGCCCGGGTCGCCGGGATGCGGCGACTCCAGGTTGCGCATGCAGGCGTACCCCTGCGGCACCGAGCCGTCGCCGTCCTCGTCGGAGGACGGGCTCTGCTCGCTGATGTGCAGCACGAAGTCCGTGGTCGCCGGGCACAGCGGACCCTGGCCCACCGTGCCGTCGAACCGCGCCACCACCCGCGCCGCCGCCCGCTCACTGGTGCACGGCACCTCGGTGAAGCTGGTCTTCCCGAACGAGCTGCACTCGTCCACGCCCAGGAACACCGCCCCGTAGCCGGACGGCCGGCTCGCGGTCGCGGTGACCGTCCCGGTGGGCGCGGCGCTCGCGTCACCGCCCTCCGAACCGGACGCCGACAGGACGTCGCAGCCCGACACCAGGGCAGCGAGCAGTGCCACCAGTGCGCAGACCACCCCCACAGAACTTCTCTCACGCATCGTGAACCCCCCGGTACCCCCGCCCAGCGTGACCCGCAACAGCGGGCACACGCCAGACATACGGGGTGCTTCGGGCCGATTGGTGGGTGTACGCCGGTTGTGTGGCGTACCGCCCCTACGCCCGCCGTCCAGGGCTCAGTACGACAGTCCGTGTCCGACGGGGTACAGCACCTCCGTCGGATCGTCCGCCTTCTGCACCGGCACCGGCAGCTTCCCGCGGGGCGCCACCCGGCCGGCGATCACCCGCGCGGCGGCCCGCAGTTCGACGTCGGTCCAGGAGTAGGCGGCCAGGAAGGCCCGGACGGACGGCAGTTGTGCCACGTCGTACGGATTCCTGACCGCGACCGCGACCACCGGCTTCCCGGTCGCCACCAACTGCTCGACCAGCGTCTTCTGGGAGTTGCCCGCCGTGACGTTGTACGTGCCCACGACCACCGCGTCCGCGTCCTTCGCCGCCGCGACCGCCTTGGCGATCGTGGCCGCTGAGGGAGCGGTGCCCGTGGACAGCGCGGTGGCGGTGAAGCCGAGCCCGGTGAGCGCGGCGGCGAGCACGCCGGTCGGCGGCCCGGTGGTGCCGGAGGGGGAGGCGGGATCCGCGCCCACGACGAGCACCTTCTTGTGGGTCCTGCGGGACAGCGGCAGCAGCCCGCCCTCGTTCACCAGCAGGGTCGTCGTCCGCTCCGCGATCCGGTCGGCCGTCGCCAGGTGCGACCGGGTGCCGACCACCCGGTCCACGTCGCCCTGCCGGACGTACGGCTCCTCGAACAGCCGCAGCCGTGCCTTCAGCCGCAGCACCCGCAGGATCGACTCGTCGAGCCGCGCCTCCGTCAACTCCCCGTCCCGCACGGCGTTCAGCACCGCGTTCCAGGCGATGTCGAGGGAGGGCGGATTGAGCAGCTGGTCGACTCCCGCCTTGAGGGCGAGCACGGGCACGCGGTCGTCCCCGTACTTCTGCCGTACGCCCTCCATGCCCAGCGAGTCGGTGATGACCACCCCGTCGTAGCCGAGCTCCCCGCGCAGGATGCCGGTGAGGATCGGGTGGGAGAGGGTGGCCGGGTCGCCGGAGTCGTCGAGCGCCGGGACCATGATGTGGGCGGTCATGATCGAGTCGATCCGGGCGTCGATCGCGGCCCGGAAGGGCACCGCGTCCAGCGTCGACCACAGTTCGCGGCTGTGCGTGATGATCGGAAAGCCGAAGTGGCTGTCGACGGCGGTGTCCCCGTGCCCGGGGAAGTGCTTGGCGGTCGCGGCCACCCGGCTGCTCCGGTACCCCTTCACCTCGGCGGCGACCAGTCCGGCCACGGCGTTCGGGTCGGCGCCGAAGGAGCGGACGCCGATGACCGGGTTGGCCGGATTGACGTTCACGTCGGCGTCGGGGGAGTAGTCCTGGTTGATGCCCATCGCGCGCAGCTCGGCGCCGGAGATCCGGCCGAGCGTGCGGGCGTCGGCGCGGGAGCCGCCGGCGCCGATCGCCATCGCGCCCGGGAAGAGGGTGGCGGGTGCGCCGACGCGGCACACGATGCCGTGCTCCTGGTCGGTGGCGACGAGCACGGGCAGCCCGCGCGGCTGCTTGAGGGAGGCCTTCTGGATGCCGTTGGAGAGGCCGGCGATCTGGTGCGGGTCCCGGGTGTTGTGCGCCCAGGTGAAGTAGATGATGCCGCCGACCCGGTACTTGGCGATCAGCTCGGCGGCCGTGCGCACGCCGATCTCGCTCAGGTTGGCGTCGATGTCGGCCTGGTCGGGGGCGGTGGCGGAGTGGCCGTAGACCCGCATGACGAAGAGCTGGCCGACCTTCTCGGGCAGCGTCATACGGGAGATCAGGGAGCGGAGTTTCTTGTCGTCGGCGTGGGCGGTGCCGCCGATCGCGAGGGATGCGGTGACGCCCATGGTCGCGGTGAGAACGGTGCGTCTGGAGGGCACGTGCGCTCCTTCCGGAGGTGATCCTTTGAAGGAAACTTCCGAGGAGTCAGCAATATCCGGGAAGTTTCTGCCAGTCAAGGGAGTGCGCACGGTACGTGAAGAGGGGCCGCCATCGGCGCTGTTGGAGGGGGGCGCGCCGATGGCGGCTTCTGCCGGCCGTGGTACGGCGGAGAGGGTAGGTCAGCGATCGCAGCCAGCAGCGAGGGCCGACACCGCACCACGGGACTCATCCGGCAGCTCGGGGGTTGGACGAACCGTAGTCGGCGGGGGTTCCCGCCGTGCCGACGATTCCCGGAAGTTGGTGACGCAGGGTCCAACGTGACGGGTGGGTCGTGACCTTGGACCACGGCTCCCGCAGAGTGCGTACGCCCTCTGCGTCCCCGACGACACGGGTCGGGCGTGGTCCAGTGACTCCGGGTACCCGGAATCTCGGTCGACGACCCGGGGCGCGTACGGAAGACTCTCCCGCGTTTCCGAGAGGCGTTCGCGCAGGCGCGGGCGCGGTGAAGAGGGGGAGTCGCGGGTGACCTTCGAGTTGCGGGGGCCGGTCCTGGCGGGCGAGTTCGTGCGCCTGGAGCCGCTGGAGCATCGGCACGCGGCCGATCTCGCGGTGGCGGCCGAGGAGGACCGGGACACGTACGCGTTCACCTGGGTGCCGAGGGCGGACGAGGTGGCGGCGTACATCGACGCGCAGCTCGCCCGCGCGGCGACCGGACGGCTCGCGCCGTACGCGCAGGTGTCCCTCGCCACCGGGCGGGCGGTGGGCGCGACCTCGTACTGGGAGCCGCGGTCCTGGCTGTCGGAGGACCGACTCGACGCGGTGGAGGTCGGGTTCACCTGGCTGGCGCGCTCCGCGCAGGGCACGGGCGTCAACTCCGAGGCCAAGCTGCTTCTCTTCCGGCACGCCTTCGAGGAGTGGGGCGTGGCCCGCGTGGACCTCAAGACGGACGCCCGCAACAGCCGTTCCCGCGCGGCCATCGAGAGCGTCGGCGCCCGCTTCGAGGGCGTGCTGAGGAACTGGTCGCGGTCCTGGGCGCCGGGGGAGGACGGGCGGTTGCGGGACTCCGCGATCTACTCGGTGACGGCGGAGGAGTGGCCGGAGTGCCGGGAGAGGCTTGAGGCGCGGGTGGCGCGGGTGGCGCGGCGGCGGGTGAGCGGGGTGCGGGGGTAGGGGCCGGTGGAAGTCCGGTGCGGTGCAGTCTCCTCAGGGGGCGGGTCGGGGCGGCTTTCAAGGGGTTGCGGGCAGGGGTGGCTTCTCCCGCAGTTCCGGTGTCGTCGCGGCCACCGCTCCCACCGCCGCCAGGCACATCAGGCCGCCGGTGATGAGGGAGACCGTGCCGGAGGTCCAGCCGGCGAGGAGGCCGCCGCGGACGTTGCCGAGGTTCGGGCCCGCCTGGCCGACGATCATCTCCGCCGCGGTCACCCGGCCGAGCAGCGCGTCCGGGGTGTGGAGCCGCACGATCGTGGAGCGGGCGAGCACGGAGGCGGAGTCGCCGGCGCCGGCCACGACGAGCAGGCCGAGGCCGAGCCAGGGGCTGGTGGAGAGGCCGAACGCGACGAGCGCGCCGCCCCAGACGCCCGCCCCGATCAGCATCACGAGCCCGGGGCGGGCGAACCGGGTGACCGGCCCCGACAGCGCCGTCGCGGTCACGCCACCCACCGCCAGCGCCGACAGGAACAGACCCAGCGTGCGCGGGTCGTCGCCGAACCGCTCGGCGTTGACCAGGGGGAAGAGGCTGACCGGGAAGGACAGCACGGTCGCGGCGAAGTCGGTCAGCAGCGCGCCGCGCACCGCCCGGTGGGCGATCAGGAAGCGCAGTCCGTCCAGTACGCCGTGCACCCCCGGCCGTGACTTCTCGCCGTCGGGCGGGAGCGCGGGCAGGCCGAAGGCGCCGTAGAAGGACGCACCGAAGCTGACGGTGTCCAGCAGGTAGCAGACACCGATGCCCCACCAGCCGAGCACCACTCCCGCCGCGGCCGGGCCGACCAGCATCATCGCGAGGCCCGTGACCTGCTGGAGGGCGAGACCCGCGGCCACCTGGTCCTTGGGCAGCAGCCGCGGCACGAACACGCCCGCCGCGGGGGCGCCGAGCGCGGAGAACGACGTCTGCACCGCGACGAGCACGAGGACGACGACCACGTGCACATGCCCGGTGAAGGCCTGCACGGTGAGCAGCGCGGAGCACACCGCCGAGCCGACGGTCCCCGTGAGGTACATCCGGCGCCGGTCGGTCCGGTCGGCCCAGGCCCCCGCGAACAGGCTGACCCCGACCATCGGCACCGCCTGGGCCACGCCCACCGCCCCGGTCCACATGGAGCTGTGGGTCATGTCCCACACCTGGTACATGACGGTGACCATGGTCATGAAGCTGCCGAGCGTGGACACCGTCCGCCCGAACAGCAGCCGCCGGAAGACGGGCGAGGTCCGCAGCGGCCGGACGTCGATGAACGCCCGGCCGAGGCGCGTGGGGCCGGTGGGGCTCATGAGGGCATGGCGGGGTACGGAGCGGGGTGCGGGGTCACCCGGGGACCCTAGTCAGCGGCCCGTCGGGAGGGCCAGCGATTTACGCCGGACCGTTCCCGGTGGCGATCCGAGCCGGGCCGTTCCCGGTGTCCTGCCTACGCCGAGTCGTTGAGGAGCCGGCACAGGTGGTCGTGTCCGGCCGCCAGCAGCCCGTCGAGCGGCGCGGCCTCCTCGTACCACCGCTTCTCGTACTCCCAGCACAGCCACCCGTCCCAGCCGTGCCGGGAGAGCACCTCGACGCACTCCGCGAGCGGCAGCACGCCGGCGCCGAGGGGGAGGGGGGTGGTGTCGTCGGCGGAGGCGATGTCCTTGACCTGGACATAGCCGAGGAAGGGGGCGAGGGCGGCGTAGGACTCGGAGGGCTGTTCGCCGCCGAGCCAGGTGTGCATGACGTCCCAGAGCGCGCCGGCGTTGCGGTGGCCGACCCGGCCCAGGACGCGGATCGCGTCGGCGCCCGTGCGGTGCGAGTCGTGCGTCTCCAGCAGGATGCGTACGCCGAGGTCCGCGCCGTACTCCGCGGCCGTGCCGAGCCTGCGGGCCGCCGTCGCGTCGGCGCGCTCGCGGGTCTGCTCGTGGCCGCCGCCGGGGAAGACCCGGACGTAGGGGGCGCCGAGGTCGCGGGCGAGGTCGACCAGGCGGCGGACCTCCTCGATCACCGGCCCGTCGTCGCCGGGCGCCGCCACGCGCGCGTACCCGGCGATGCCGAGGACGTCGATGCCGCCGGCCTTGAACTCGGCGGCCACGTCCGCCCGTTCGTCGAGGTCGAGGCCGGGGTGCACCGGTTCCTCCGGGTGGGCGCGCAGCTCCACACCGTGGTAGCCGTGGGTGGCCGCGAGCCGGACTACGTCCGTGACGGGCAGGCCGGGGACGCCGAGGGTGGAGAACGCCAGTCTCATGCCTCTACTCTCACTCGCCCGTCCCGTGCAGGTCCAGGCGCCAGTCCTGTCCGATCAGGTCCTTTCCGAAGGACCGGTGCGGTTTCTCGGCGATGAGCACGAAGCCGCGGCGCTGGTAGACGTGCCGGGCCGCGGTGAGTACGTCGTTGGTCCACAGGACGAGATCGCGGTAGCCGACCCCGCGCGCGAAGTCGACGACGGCACCGACCAGGCGGTCGCCGATGCCGAGTCCGCGGGCGTCGGGCTCGACGAGCAGCAGCCGCAGCCGCGCGGTGCCCGGGGCGTCGTCCCGTACGCACATCACGCATCCCACCGGGCGCCCGTCCAGCTCGGCGACCCACACCCGCTCCAGATGCGGATCGTGGTCCTCGGCGAAGTCGGCGACGATCCGGGCCACGAGCCCCTCGTAGTCGGCGTTGAACCCGTACTCGGCCGCGTACAGCGCGGCATTGCGCTGCACGATCCAGCCCAGATCACCGGGCCCCGGCTCGCGCAGCAGGACGTCCTCGCGGCGGGGCCGCCGCCCCTCGGAGAGGATCTCCCGCACGGTACGCATCGCCTCCGACAGCCGGGGCCGGTCGGCGGCCGGCACGCTCGACAGCAGCGCCCCGACGGATTCGTCGGCACGCTCGGCGAGCAGCGCGGCGGTCTCGCGCCCGCGCGCGGTGAGCGTGATGTGCCGCCGCCGGGTGTCCTCCCTGGACGGCACGCGTTCGATCAGCCCGTCCTGCTCGAACTTGTTCAGGATCCGGCTCAAGTACCCGGCGTCCAGAGCCAGTTCCCCGCGCAGGTCGGCGGCGTCGGTGCGCGGGGAGTGGGCGAGTTCGTACAGGACGCGGGACTCGGTGAGGGTGTAGGGCGCGTAGAGGTGGCGGCTGTAGTCGAGGGCGCCGATGACGTTGGTGTAGAAGCGGTTGAAGGCGCGGATGTCCTGGACGGTCATGGTGGTCGCCCCCTGGGTGATAGTTGACTCAGTCAGAGATCCCGTCGGACCGAGCCTACGACCCCCGCGCCTCCGGCGGCTACCCCTCGGCGGCCGGCCGAAAGACGCACACCTGGACGCCGGTCTTCCCCGCGACGGTGGAGACGAGCTCGAACCCCCGCTTGACCTTGTCGTCCGGCCAGATCGACTTGCCGCCGCCGAGCAGCACGGGCATCACGATGAGCTGCAGTTCGTCGACGAGCCCCGCGCTGAGCAGCGCCCGTACGAGCGTCGGACTCCCCATCATCGCCAGGTCGCCGCCCTCGCTCTCCCGCAGCTCGCTGATCCGCGCGAGGGCGTCGGCGCCGGGGATCCGCTCGGTGTTGTTCCAGGCCAGTTCGCCGTCGCCGAGGCTGTCGCTCACGACGTACTTCTTCAGCGAGTTGAGCCGGTCCGCGAACGGATCCCCGGCCCGCTCGGGCCACGCCCCCGCCATCGTCAGATACGTCCGGCGCCCGTACAGCAGGGCCTCGGCCCGCTCCAGGCCCGCGGCGAAGGCCCCGCCGACCACCTCCGGATCGAAGTACGGATGCGACCAGCCGCCGTGCGCGAAGCCGCCGTCGGTGTCCTCCTCGGGACCGCCGGGGGCCTGTACGACTCCGTCGAGACTGATGAACTCACTGACCACGATGCGCATGGGACTCATTCCTGTCGTAGGCGGGCTGCTGCCTGTGGGTTGTCGCTTGCGGGGGTGAAGACCGCGGGAGGGAGCGGAACTCATCGCCGGCCGCGATAGACGGCCGCAGCGACCCGCACGAACGACTCGACCAGCGGACTGCCATCCTCCCCGCCCCTCCACGCCACCACCACCGGACTGGGCGGCATGTCGACGAGCGGCACGACGGCGAGCCCGGCCCCCGGTGGGTGCCCGACGAGCGTCATCCCGACGGTTCCGTTCCACAGCACGGCCTGCCGGCACTCCTCGACGGCCCGCACCACGGGTCCCTCCCGAACCTCGCCACCGTTCCAGTACCCCTGCCAGCGGGAATCGGTCCCCTCCGGAAACCGGAACCACCGCCGATCCACGAGATCGGCCAGCTTCAGACTCCCGCGCCCGGCCAGCGGATCGTCGTCCCGCAGCAACGCCCCCACCGGATCGGCCCGCAACTCCCGTACGACGAGCCCGGTCTCGTCGAACGGCCCCCGGGTCAGGGCGACATCGACCACCCCGGCGTGCAACCCACAGGTGGGGTCGGCCAGTTCGGTCTCGCGAACGCGCACCTCGACGTCCGGATGCCGCAGCCGATAGGCGTCGGCGAGCCGCGCGACCCGGGGATCGGTGGAGTCGCCGAGCAGCCCGACGGTGAGGACGGCGACCCCGGAGGCGACGGCCACCCGCACACGCGCCCGCTCCCCCTGATCGAGCAGCCCCCGCGCCTCGTCGAGCAGCACGGCCCCGGCGGGCGTGAGCGCGACCCCGGCGGACGACCGCTCGAAGAGCACGGCACCGAGGTCGTTCTCCAGCCGCTGGATAGCCCGACTCAGCGGCGGCTGACTGATGTGCAACCGAGCTGCGGCCCGCCCGAAGTGGAGCTCCTCGGCAACGGCCACGAAGTAGCGCAGCGTACGCAGTTCCATCCCGGCCACCCCCTCCTCCCTGCGACGATACCCGCACGGTATGAAGCCGGCGGAACAGGTCTTGGACGCCACCCGGGCCCAGCCGCTGCAATCGAGGCATGACTGCCCCTGGACGCACCTCATGACCCTCGCCTACTGGATCACCGCCGCCGTACTGGCCCTCTTCTACGTCTACGCCGGCACCCTGAAGCTCCTCCGCAGCCGCGAGCAGCTCCGCCCGATGATGGCGTGGGTGGACGAGACGCCGATGCGGGCGGTGAGGACGATCGGGGTGGTGGAACTACTGGGCGCGCTGGGCCTGATCCTCCCGCCGGCGACCGACATCGCACCTTGGCTGGCAGTGGTGGCGGCTGTCGGGTTCGTGGTGCTGCAAGTGGGCGCGCTCAGGGTCCATTTGAGGCGGGGGGACCGCCAAGTCGGGCTCAATGCGGGGCTGGTTGTGGTGGCGGGGGTGGCTGCGGGGCTGGGGAGCGTCTGGTTGTGAGGGCGGGGCCTACCACCAGGAGGGCCCCTTGCCGCGGTGCGGTACCTGGAGGGTGACGCGGGCTCCCTCGCCGGGAGTGGAGTGGACGGTGAGGTCTCCGTTCAGCAGGTGGGCGCGCTCGCGCATGGCCGGCAGCCCGGTGCCCGTGGAGAGCGCCGTGAGTGGTGAGGTCCGGACGGCCGGTTCGGAAGGTCGTCGGGCGGCCATCCCGAGGCCGTCGTCCCGGACCGTCACGCTGATCGCGTGGTCGTCGCTGTCGAGTTGCACCAGGAGGTGGCTCGCCTGGGCGTGCTTGACCGCGTTGTTCACCGCTTCCTGCACGATGCGGTAGACGTGCGCCTGGGCCTCCGGCGACAACTCGTCGCCGGGCCCGCTCCACGCGGCTCCGACGCGCAGTTCCGTCTCCAGCCCGAAGGTCTCCTCGGTGCGCCGGCACAGTGTTTCGAGCGCGGCCACCAGTCCGAACTGGTCGAGGGCGAACGGCCGCATCTCCACGATCAGGTGCCGCAAGGACGTGATCTGGTTCGCGATCAGGCCCCGCGCCTGGTTGATGGCCTCGTTCGTCGCGGCGGACTGGCCGGCGCCGACGGCGGTGGACAGCACGATCTGGACGGCGCCCAGTTCCTGAAGGGTCTCGTCGTGCAACTCGCGGGCCCAGCGCCGACGTTCGCGCTCCTCGCCGTCGCTGCGGGCCTGAGCCAGGTCCCGTGCGAGGGCACGGCGACGCGACACCGCACTGCGGCCCAGCATCGCGGCGCAGCCGATCAGCAGGAGCGGCACGATGTTCAGGCCGTTGAACAGCGGCTCCTTGGTCATACGGACCAGTTGCTGCACGGCGAGAATCAGCGCGAGCCCGCTCAGCGCCGCAAGCCAGGCCCGCCGGACGGCGTTGCTCAGCGCCGCCGCGACGATGAGGACGACGGCCGCGCCGAGGGAGAACCTCATCACCCAACGCGGCTGCTGCTGAAGGACCTCGACCGCGAAGGCGACGACGAGCAGCGCAGCGCCCGCGCCCTCCGTGATCGGACCGGCCTTGGACCGCGGCCCGCCGTGCGTCACAGCAGCCCGCGTTCACGGGCCGCGGCGATGAGTTCCGCCCGTGTCTCGGTCCCGAGCTTGTCCCGAACCCTGGCGCGATGGGTCTCCACGGTCCGCACGGAGACATGCAGCCGTCCGGCGATCTCCTGATTGGTATGGCCCAGGGCGAGCAGCGAAAGAACCTGAAGTTCGCGCGCGCTCAGAGAGCCGTCCCCCTCGACGCCGGGACCTCCGGTGTCGGAGACGGCCAGCCGGGCACCCATGACCGGCTGGAGATACGTAGCTCCCTTCGCGACCTGCCGAGCCGCGCCGACCAGCTCTTCCGCCGCCGCCTCCTTGAGCAGATATCCGGCGGCCCCGATCCGCAGCGACGCGCGCGCGAACGCCGGGTCCTCCTGCATCGTGAGGACCAGGATGCGGGTGCCGGGCGACGCCGTGAGCAGATCGGGGATCGAGGGCAGGCTGGACTGCCCGGCCATGGTGAGGTCCAGGACCAGCACGGACGGCTGATGCTCCGTCACGCACCGCACGGTCTCCGCGACCGTGGAACTCTCGGCGACGACCTCGAAGGACGCGTCCTGGGACAACAGCACCCGCATGCCCGCCCGGACCACCGGATGATCATCGGCAATCACCACACTGAGACGCGACACAGCCTCCACCCCCTGCCCGGCGCGGCCGAAATTCATGGAAGCAAAGGTACTGGGCGACCCGGCCGACGCAGCCTGAGGGACTGGCGGCGCGGCTTGAGGGATGGGTGGCCCGGCCTCAGGGACTGGCTGCGCGGCGCAGGGGATCGGCGGTCCGGCCTCAGGACCTGGCTGCGTGGTGCGGGGGATCGGCGGACCGGCCGCAGGGACTGGCCGGTCCGGCCTAAGGGAGTGGTGGCGCGGTCCGACGGATCGGTGGTCCGGCTTCAGAGATTGGCGGTCCGGCCTCAGGAGACTGGCGGTGCGGTCTGAGGGACCGGTGGCCGCCCTCAGGGACAGGCGGTCGAGGGATCGGCGGCGCGGTCCGAGGGACCGGCGGCCCAGCCCCAGGAACAGACAGCGCGGCCCCAGGGACAGGCAGCCCGGCCCCAAGGACCAGCGGCGCGGTCACGCGAGGCCCGACGTCGCCGAACCCGCGGACGCGACTGCGGGAAACCCGCAGCATGTCTGCGGCCCGGCGCCGATGTCCGGAAGGCGTCGGGGCACCACCATGGCTGGTCAGAGACCTCGGCCGGGCGTGCGGTGCCCGGTCGGCCGACACGGACGGAACGGTTCACAGATGATCGACAGGCGCACCTTCGGCAAGGTCACCGGCGCGGGCGCGGCGGGCGCGGCCGCGGTATCACTGGCCGGCCTGAGTCACCCCTCGGCCGCAGCCGCCCTGCCCTCGGGATCCGGCGCCGAGAAGGCGACAGCGCCCCGGACACCGGGCACGGGCGACGGCTCCTTCCCGGTGCTGAAGCAGGTCAGGGCAGGAGAACTCACCATCGGCTACGCCGAAACCGGCCCAGCCCGCGGACCGGTCGTCATCCTCCTGCACGGCTGGCCGTACGACATCCACAGCTACGTGGATGTCGCGCCCCTTCTCGCGGCCCGCGGCTACCGCGTGATCGTCCCCTACCTGCGCGGACACGGCACCACGAGCTTCCGCTCGCCCCACACCTTCCGCAACGCGCAGCAGGCGGTGATCGCCCTCGACATCATCGCCCTGATGGACGCCTTGCGGATCGAGAAGGCCGTACTGGGCGGCTTCGACTGGGGATCGCGGACCGCCGACATCATCGCCGCGCTCTGGCCCAAGCGCTGCAAGGCCCTTGTCTCCGTGACCGGTTACCTCATCACCAACCGGGAGATGAACAAGCTGCCGCTGCCCCCGGCGGCCGAACTGGCGTGGTGGTACCAGTACTACTTCGCCACGGACCGAGGGGAGTCGGGCCTGACGGAGTACCGGCACGACTTCACCAAGCTCATCTGGCGCAACGTCTCCCCGACCTGGGACTTCGACGACGCCACCTTCGACCGCACCGCCGCGGCCTTCGACAACCCGGACTACGTCGCCATCGTGATCCACAACTACCGCTGGCGACTGGGCCTCGCGGAAGGCGACCCCCGCTACGACGGCATCGAGACGCGGCTCGCCGCCGGACCGGACATCGCGGTACCCACCATCACGGTCGACGGCGAGCGGGACCCCTTCACCCCGGCCGGCGACGGCTCGGCGTACCGGGCCAAGTTCACCGGCCCCTACGACCACCGCACACTGCGGGGCATCGGCCACAACGTCCCGCAGGAAGCACCCGAGGCGTTCGCCCAGGCCGTCCTCGACGTCGACCGATTCTGACCAAGAGCACGGCAAGGCAACTCCGCTGCCGCACAACAAAGGAGGACGAGATGACCCCTGAAAAGACCGAACTCCCGGACGTAACCGAGACCGCACGGCGCACACGGTTCGGCAGCTTGCCGGAGCGCATCCGCCCGGAGGACATGACCGAGGAGACACCGGCCACGGCACCGGACCCGGCGAGGGACACGTACAGCTCCGACGAATGGCTGACTCGTACGTGCCTGTGAGGCAGTTCAGCGGACCCCCGCTCGACCCACCTCCCCGACGACTCACCCCCGCGGCACCCCCGTAGACCCCCGAACCATCAACTCCCCCCCAACCGTCGCGATCCCCCCGGGCGGCGGCTCCTCCCGCCCCATCGCGATCCGTCCCGCCCGACCCCCCGCCTCCGCCAACGGCAACCGCACCGTCGTCAGCGACGGCACCGCATCCACACTGAACGGCAGATCGTCGAACCCGGCGACGGAGACGTCGTCCGGGATCCGCAGACCCGACTCCCGCAGCGCGGCCGCCGCCCCCAGCGCGACGGAGTCGTTCGCCGCGACGACGGCCGTCAACGACGGGTCCCGGCGGAGGAGTTCGAGGGTCGCCTCGTATCCCGCCTGGCGGTCGTAGCGGCCGTGCACCGTCCAGCGCGGGTCCTCGGAGATCCCCGCCGCGGTCAGCGCCGCGCGGTGTCCCTCCAGGCGGTGCCGCGTCGTCGTCCGTTCCTCCGGTCCCGCGATGTAGCCGAGCCGGCGGTGGCCGAGGCCGATCAGGTGTTCCGTCAGCCGCTGCCCGCCCCCGCGGTTGTCGAAGGTGAGCGCGACCGCCCCGGTGTCCGGCGCCGGCGGCCGCCCGCACAGCACCACCCGCGTCCCCGCCTCGTTCAGCCGCCGCAGCTTCGCCGCCACGGCCGCCGCGTGCGGCAGGTTCTCGACCGCGCCGCCGGTCAGCACCACCGCCGCGGCCCGCTGCCGTTGCAGCAACGTCAGATACGTCAGCTCACGCTCCGGCGAACCCCCCGTGTTGCACACCACCGCGAGCCGCTCCCCGCCCGCACGCCCCCCGGGCCCCCCGATCTCCGCCTGGATCGCGCTCGCCATGATCCCGAAGAAGGGGTCGGCGATGTCGTTCACCAGGATCCCGACCAGGTCGGAGGTGGCCGCGGCCAGCGCGCTCGCGGGGCCGTTCAGTACGTAGTCCAGCTCGTCGACCGCCTTCAGCACCCGCTCCCGGGTGGAGGCCGCGACGGGATAGTTCCCGTTCAGCACGCGCGACACCGTCGCGGGGGAGACCTGGGCGCGGGCCGCCACGTCCGCCAGGGTCACCGTCATGTCGTTCGTCCTCCGGTCGCGCATCATCGGTCGCGCATCTAGTCGTACGCCGTCGTACACCCTCGTACGCCGTCGTACTCGGGCTGCTCGAAGGGAGTCCCCGCCCGAGCAGACGGCAGGGAGACGCCCCCGTCCGAGCAGACGATAAGGCCACCGACCCCGGTTGTTCGCCCCCTCGAACAACTCGACCCCATCACGGTCTTGTACAGACCAGTGCGCAAAGGCTAACTTCTGCATATGTAGAAAGCGCTTGCTGCGTTCTTGAAACGTACGTGGAAACGTACGAGGGCGAAGGGAAACACGTGACACGCAAGACGGTGCGTATCGCCATGAACGGCGTGACCGGACGCATGGGCTACCGCCAGCACCTCGTCCGCTCGATCCTCGCCCTGCGCGAGCAGGGCGGACTCGACCTCGGCGACGGCACGGTGCTGTGGCCCGAACCGATCCTCGTCGGCCGCCGCGAGTACGCGCTGAAAGCGCTCGCCGACCAGCACGGCCTCGACCCGCAGAACATCTCCACGGACGTCGACGAGGTCCTCGCCGACCCGACCGTCGACATCTACTTCGACGCCCAGGTCACCTCGGCCCGCGAGGAGGCGCTCAAGAAGGCCATTGCGGCCGGGAAGCACCTCTACACCGAGAAGCCGACGGCCACCGACTTCGAGGGCGCGCTGGAGCTCGCCCGGCTCGCCGACGCCGCCGGCATCAAGCACGGCGTCGTCCAGGACAAGCTCTTCCTGCCGGGCCTGCTCAAGCTCAAGCGCCTCATCGACGGCGGCTTCTTCGGACGGATCCTCTCCATCCGGGGCGAGTTCGGCTATTGGGTCTTCGAGGGCGACTGGCAGGCCGCCCAGCGCCCCTCGTGGAACTACCGCTCGGAGGACGGCGGCGGCATCGTCGTCGACATGTTCCCGCACTGGGAGTACGTCCTGCACGAACTGTTCGGCCGGGTGAAGTCCGTCCAGGCCATCGCCACCACCCACATCCCGCAGCGCTGGGACGAGAACGGCAAGCCCTACGACGCCACCGCCGACGACGCCGCCTACGGCATCTTCGAACTCGACAGCGGCGCCATCGCCCAGATCAACTCCTCCTGGGCCGTGCGTGTCAACCGCGACGAACTCGTCGAGTTCCAGGTGGACGGCACGGAAGGGTCGGCCGTGGCCGGGCTGCGCAACTGCCGCGCCCAGCACCGCAGTTCCACCCCCAAGCCGGTCTGGAACCCGGACCTTCCCGCCACCGAGGTCTTCCGCGACCAGTGGCAGGAGGTCCCCGACAACACCGACTTCGACAACGGCTTCAAGGCCCAGTGGGAGCTCTTCCTGCGCCACGTCTACGCCGACGCCCCCTACCACTGGGACCTCCTCGCCGGCGCCCGCGGTGTCCAACTCGCCGAGCTGGGGCTGAAGTCGTCGGCCGAGGGCCGCCGCTTCGACGTACCGGAGATCACGCTGTGACGATCCGACTCCCGGACTTCAAGGGCGGGTTGCGGGACTACGACCCCCGCCCCGAACCCCTCGCTCTCAACCCCGGCGCCCCCTTCACCTCTCGTACGGTCTTCTCGGCGGCGCATGTCGTCGCCGACCCGTACGCGGACGTGTCGCCCGACTCGGCCGCCGCCGTCGACTGGGACGCCACCCTCGCCTTCCGCCGCCACCTGTGGTCGCACGGGCTCGGGGTCGCCGAGGCGATGGACACCGCCCAGCGCGGGATGGGCCTGGACTGGGCGGGCGCGGCCGAGTTGATCCGCCGAAGTTCCGCAGAGGCCAAGGCGGTCGGCGGCCGCATCGCCTGCGGTGTCGGCACCGACCAGATCACCGGCGGCACCCTGGCGGACGTACAGGCCGCCTACGAGGAGCAGTTGGCCCTCGTCGAGGAGTCGGGCGCGCAGGCCATCCTGATGGCGTCCAGGGCGCTGGCGGCCGTCGCCAAGGGGCCCGAGGACTACCTTGAGGTCTACGGCCATCTGCTGCGCCAGGCCACCGAGCCCGTCGTCCTGCACTGGCTCGGCCCGATGTTCGACCCGGCGCTGGAGGGCTACTGGGGCTCGTCCGACCTGGACGCGGCCACCGACACGTTCCTCGACGTCATCGCCGCGCACCCCGACAAGGTGGACGGGATCAAGGTGTCGCTCCTGGAGGCTCAGCGGGAGATCGACATCCGGCGCCGGCTGCCGCAGGGCGTGCGCTGCTACACCGGCGACGACTTCAACTACCCCGAGCTGATCGCGGGCGACGAGCAGGGCTTCAGCCACGCGCTGCTCGGCATCTTCGACCCGCTCGGGCCGCTGGCGGCGGAGGCGGTCCGCGTCCTCGACACGGGGAACGTCGACGGCTTCCGTCAACTCCTCGACCCGACCGTCGAGTTGTCCCGCCATCTCTTCCAGACCCCGACCCGCTTCTACAAGACGGGCGTCGTCTTCCTCGCCTGGCTGGCCGGCCACCAGTCCCACTTCACGATGGTCGGCGGCCTGCAATCGGCCCGCTCCCTCCCGCACTTCGCCCGCGCCTACGAACTCGCCGACGGCCTGGGCCTGTTCCCGGACCCGAAGCTGGCGGAGGACCGGATGCGGAACCTGCTGTCCCTGTACGGAGTTGCCCAGTGAGCGATCTCGCCCGCTTCAGCATCAACCAGATGACGGTCAAGCAGCTGTCGCTGCCGGAACTGGCCGACGCCTGCGCCGAGTTCGGCGTCACCAACGTCGGCCTGTGGCGCGAGCCCGTCCAGGCGTACGGCCTCGACGCCACCGCCAAGCTGGTGCGCGACGCGGGTCTGACCGTCACCACCCTGTGCCGGGGCGGTTTCCTCACGGCGATCGAACCGGCCGAGCGTGCGAAGGCCCTGGACGACAACCGGCGCGCGGTCGACGAGGCCGCCACGCTCGGCACCGACACCCTGGTCCTGGTCTCCGGCGGACTGCCGGCCGGCTCCAAGGACCTGCGCGGCGCCCGGGAGCGGATCGCCGACGCGCTGGGGGAGCTGGGCCCGTACGCCGAGTCCCGTGGCGTGAAGCTGGCCATCGAGCCGCTGCACCCGATGTACGCGTCCGACCGCTGCGTGGTCTCGACGCTCACCCAGGCGCTTGACCTCGCGGAACGCTTCCCGGCCCACCAGGTCGGCGTCACGGTCGACACCTACCACATCTGGTGGGACGACCGGGCGCCCGAGCAGATCGCCCGGGCCGGCGCCGGCGGACGTATCCACACCTTCCAGCTCGCCGACTGGACCACCCCGCTGCCCGAGGGCGTCCTCAACGGGCGCGGGCAGATCGGGGACGGCTCGATCGACATGCGGGAGTGGAAGGGCTACGTCGAGGCCGCCGGGTACGCCGGTGCCATCGAGGTCGAGCTGTTCAACGACGGGCTCTGGGCGCGGGACGGCCGGGAGGTGCTCGCGGAGACGGCTCGGCGCTTCCTGGAGAACGTAATGTGAGGAATTCTTCACACAGGCTCTCCTTAGAAATGCAGATCAGGGTGCATGCATTGCGCATGCACCCTGTGCTTTTGCTGTAAATCCGGCTTTTCGCAAGTCGCCGGGAACCGCATCTTGCCTGGTCGTGTCTATACGATCGACCCCGCCGCAGGGTCGAGCAAACCGCTCGAATTGCGGTTGGAAAAGGCCCGTAAAAACAAGGAGTTCCCTGTGAACATGCGAATCGCCACCGTTTCCGTGATATCCGCCGCGCTTGTCGCTACCGGCGCCACCGCCGCCGTGGCCGCGCCCGCCGAGGCCCCGGCGCCGAAGGCGACGATCACCCTCAAGGCGAGCGCCACCAAGATCAAGCTCGGCGACGTCGTCACCTTCACCGGCAGGACCGCCCACCTGAAGGAGGGCAGCAAGGTGACACTCCAGATCAAGGACGGCGCCAAGTGGGTCTCCCTGCCCGCGTCCTCCAAGGTCAACCGCAGCGCCTACAAGCTGACCGACAAGTTCCAGAAGAAGGGCGTCGACGTCCTGCGCGTCAAGGACGGCAGTGCCGTCTCCAAGCCGGTCTCGGTGACCGTCCGCTAGTGACGCGGGAGCGGTGACACGACAGCTGCCCCACCCCGTCCGATCCGGGGTGGGGCAGCTGTCTGTGATTCTCCTACGAGCCCATGAAAAAAATCTGAGAACGCCGTGCAACCCTCCCGCCACCTCGCGGGTCGTACTTGGCATCAGGACCTTTGGAGGGGGATCTGGGGGGATCGCGGGGGTTCTGATAAGTGGAGGGGAAAGCCGAGGGGCCCGGTCGACGGACGGGGCCCCTCGAAGCTTTCCCGGGTCAGCGGGAGCGCCTTGGCGGACGGCGGCTCAGAAGAAGACCCCGCACCTCAGCAGCACATTCGCGTACGGCCGTGCCTCGCCCGTGCGGACCACCAGCCGCGCCCCCGCCGACAGCTCCTTCAGCCGCTCGTGCGGGACCAGTTCCAGGTCGGGGAACTCGCGGGCCAGGAGCGAGGCCGTCGCCGGATTGGCCTTGCGGATCTCCTTCGCCGCCGTCGCGCCCTCGACCACCAGCTCGACCAGCAGCCCGTCCAGGACCTCCGCGAAGGACGGAGTGCCGGCCCGGAAGGCGAGGTCGACCACGCGCGGTCCGGCCGGGATCGGCATGCCCGCGTCGCACACCAACACCTCGTCGCCGTGGCCCAGTTCGGCCAGCGCGCCGGAGAGATGACGGTTGAGGATGCCCGCCTTCTTCACAGCGCCTCGACCTCCTCGGCCGTCGGGAAGGACACCTGGGCGCCCTCCTTGGTGACGGCCGCCGCCCCGACCCGGGCCGCGTAGGCCGCCGCCTCGGCGAGCTCGGCGCCCGCCGCGAGCCGGAAGGCCAGCGCACCCGTGAACGCGTCACCCGCGCCCGTGGTGTCCACGGCGTCCACCTTCACGGACGCGATCCGCTCCACGCCCGCCGAGGACGCCACCAACGCGCCCTCGGCGCCCAGCGTCACCACCACCGAGCGCGGCCCCTTGGCGAGCAGCAGCTTGGCCCAGTCCTCAGGCCGGTCGCTCACGCACGCCTCGCCCAGGACCACCCGCGCCTCGTGCTCGTTGACGATCAGCGGGTCGCAGGCCGCCAGCACCTTGGGCGAAAGCGGCTGCGGCGGCGAGGGGTTGAGGACGAAACGGCTGTCCGGCGCCAGGTTCCGGACCACCTCCTCGACCGTCTCCAGCGGGATCTCCAACTGGACCGAGACCACCCGGGAGGCCTGGAAGAGGCACTCGGCGGCCCGGACGTCCGCCGGCTTCAACCGGCCGTTCGCACCCGGCGACACGACGATGCTGTTGTCCCCGGAGGGGTCCACGGTGATCAGCGCGACCCCCGTCGGCGCCTCGCCGACCAGCACGCCCACCGTGTCGACCCCGGCCGTCCGCTGCGAGTCGAGCAGCAGTCTGCCGTACGCGTCGTCGCCGACCCGGGCCAACAACGCGGTACGGGCCCCCAGCCGGGCGGCCGCGACCGCCTGGTTGGCGCCCTTGCCGCCCGGGTGCACGGCGAGGTCGCCGCCGAGCACCGTCTCGCCCGCGTCCGGGCGCCGTTCGACGGCGATCACCAGGTCGGCGTTGGCCGAGCCCACGACCAGAAGGTCGTAGTCGTACATGAAGGACTCCCCTGAGAGATGACGAGAGACGCACCCGCTGCCGGCCGGTGGTGAACCGGCCGCGTTCTCCTTGTCAGCCGGTGAAGCCGGCCACGTTCTCCTTCGTGACCACCTTCACCGGGACCTTGATCGTCTGCTGGACCTTCTTGCCCTGGATCGCCTTGAGCGCGTTCTCCACGGCGATCTTGCCCAGCTGGGTGGGCTGCTGGGCCACGGACGCGTACAGCGAACCGCCCTTGACCGCGGTCAGTCCGTCCGGGGTGCCGTCGAAGCCGACCACCGAGACCGACTTCCCGGCCTTGGAACCCAGCGCCTTGATCGCGCCGAGCGCCATCTCGTCGTTGGCGGCGATGACGCCCTGGACGTCGGGGTGGGCCTGGAGCAGGTTCGACATCACGTCGAGGCCCTTGGTGCGGTCGAAGTCGGCGGGCTGCTGTGCCACGACCTGAATGCCAGGGTAGGCCTTGAGACCGTCGGAGAAGCCCTGAGCGCGCTCTCGGGCGGCCGAAGTGCCCGCCTGGCCCTGGAGGATGACGATCTTGCCGGAGCCGCCGAGCTTCTCGGCGATCGTCTTGGCGGCCAGTTCACCGCCCGCGATGTTGTCGGAGGCCACCAGGGCGTCCACGGACGCCTTGTTGACGCCCCGGTCGACGGCGATGACCGGGATCTTCGCCTTGTCGGCGGCCTGCACGGAGTTGCTCGCCGCGTCCGAGTCCACCGGGTTGACGATGATCGCGCCGAGGCTCGAACTGGTGAAGTTCTGCAGCTGGTTGGCCTGCTGGGAGGCGTCGTTCTGCGCGTCCGTGACGGTCAGGTCGACGCCCAGCTTCTTCGCCTCGGCCTGGGCGCCGGCCCGGATCTGCACGAAGAAGGGGTTGTTGAGGGTGGACAGCGACAGACCCATCTTCGGCTTCGACGAGGACGAGTCGTCGTGCAGGAAGGAGGTGGCGCCCACGATCGCCACGGTGACGACCGCCGCGAGCGCGTACGTCCCCGCCTGCTTGCCCCTGTTGCCTCCGGTGCCGGCCGCCACCGGGGTCGCCCCGGCCTTGCGGCGCAGCGTGTCGAGCAGGACCGCGAGCGCGATCACGACGCCGATGACGACCTGCTGCCAGAAGGCGGACACGTTCAGGAGGTTGAGGCCGTTGCGCAGCACCGCCAGGATCAGCGCGCCGATCAGCGTGCCGGACGCCTTGCCGGTGCCGCCCGCGAGGGAGGCGCCGCCGATGACGACCGCGGCGATCGCGTCCAGCTCGTAGCCGTCGGCGGCCTGCGGCTGCGCCGAGGACAGCCGGGACGCGAGCACGATGCCCGCGACGGCGGCGAAGACACCGGACAGCGCGTAGATGGCGAGCTTCTGCTTCTTCACGCGCAGGCCGGACAGCCGCGCGGCTTCCTCGTTGCCGCCGATCGCGTACATCGAGCGGCCGATGTACGTCCGCCCCAGCACGAACGCGGCGATCAGCCCCATCACGATCATGACCAGGACGGGCACCGGCAGCCAGCCGCCGAGCGTGTCGCCGAGGTGGGAGACCGAGTCCGGGAAGGGGATCGGCGAGCCGTCGGAGACGACCAGCGCGAGACCTCGGGCCACCGAGAGCATGGCGAGCGTCGCGATGAACGGCGGCAGCTTCCCGTACGCGATCAGGAAGCCGTTGACCAGGCCCGCCGCGATGCCGGTCGCGACGGCGAGGATCACCGCGATGACGACCGGTACGCCGTGCTGGGTGGCGCTCCAGGCGAGCACGGTCGCGGAGAGGGCGGCGACCGAGCCGACCGAGAGGTCGATGCCGGCCGAGACGATGACGAAGGTGACGCCGAACGCGAGGACGGCGGTCACGGCCGCCTGGACGCCGACGTTGAGGAGGTTGTCGGTGGTCAGGAAGTCCCCGGACAGCGCCGACAGGGCGATGACGAGGACGATCAGCGCGGTGAGCGCGCCGTTGTCGAGCAGGAGGCGGCGCAGCCCGCTCGTGGCGCCACCGGCGCCGGTCGTGCTCTTGAGCGTGTCAGTGGCCACGGTCGGCCTCCGCTTCGGTAGTGACGTTGGAGACATTGCTGACGGCGAGGGACATCACCGCGTCCTGCGTGGCCTCGTCGGCGGTCAGTTCGCCCGCGATCCGGCCCTGGGCCATCACCAGCACCCGGTCGCTCATGCCGAGCACCTCGGGCAGATCGCTGGAGATCATGAGTACGGCCGCGCCCTGAGCGGTGAGTTCGTTGATCAGCTGGTAGATCTCGACCTTCGCGCCCACGTCGATCCCGCGGGTCGGCTCGTCGAGGATCAGCACCTTGGTGTCGGCGAGCAGCCACTTGCCGATGACGACCTTCTGCTGGTTGCCGCCGGACAGGGTGCGCACCTGCTGGCCCAACCCGGCCATCCGCACGCCCAGTTGCCCGGCGATCCGCGCGGCGGCCGTGCGCTGGCCCTTGAGGTCGACGAGCCCCGCGTGCGTGGCGGCCCGCATGGTGACGAGCCCGAGGTTCTCCTCGACGGTCTGGTCGAGCACGAGCCCCTGCCCCTTGCGGTCCTCGGGAACGAGCCCGATGCCCGCGGTCATCGCCGCGTTGACGTCGTGCCGCCGGACCGAGGAGCCGGAGACCTTCACGGCCCCCTTGTCGTACGGATCCGCCCCGAACACGGCCCGCACCACTTCCGTACGCCCCGCACCGACCAGTCCGGCGATGCCGACGACCTCGCCGGCCCGCACCTCGAAGCTGATGTCCTGGAAGACACCGTCCCGGGTCAGCCCCTCGACGGTGAGCAACGCGCCGCCCGCGTCGGGCCGTTCGCGCGGATACTGCTGCTCGATGGAGCGGCCCACCATGAGGCGTACGAGTTCGTCCTGGGCCGTGGTCGCGGGCACCTGGCCGACCGACTTGCCGTCGCGGATGACCGTGACCCGGTCGCCGAGCGCGGCGATCTCCTCCAGGTGATGGGTGATGAAGACGATCCCCACGCCGTCCTCGCGCAGCGAGCGCACGATGGCGAAGAGCTTCTCCACCTCCTCGGAGGTGAGCACGGCGGTCGGCTCGTCCATGATCAGCACGCGCGCGTTCAGGCTGAGCGCCTTGGCGATCTCGACCATCTGGAGGCGCGCGATGCCGAGTTCACGCACACGCGCGCGTGGCGAGACATTCACGCCGACGCGCTTGAGCAGCACCTCGGCGTCGGCCTCCATCCGCTTCCGGTCGATCATCCCGAGGCGGCGCGGCTGCCGGCCCAGGAAGATGTTCTCGGCGACCGTCAGATCGGGGACGAGGTTGAACTCCTGGTAGATGGTGGCGATGCCCAGCCGCTCGGCGTCCTGCGCCCCGCGGATGTGCGTCTCCTCGCCGTCCACCAGGACCCGGCCCCCGTCGGGGTGGTAGGCGCCCGACAGCATCTTGATCAGCGTGCTCTTGCCGGCACCGTTCTCGCCGAGCAGCACGTGCACCTCGCCCCGGCGCAGGTCGAAGTCGACGCCGTCGAGCGCCACCACGCCGGGGAAGGTCTTCCGAATGCCCTCGATGCGCAGCAACTCGTCCTTGATGCGCGGCAACTCGTCCTCGTTGCTCACGACTGGCTCCTGTTCCTTGCGGGGGCCGGCTCCGGTGAAGCCGGTGGCTCGCCGCACGAGCGGCGTACGACGAGACGGGCGGGGAGGGTGACGGACTTCGGGGTCCGCCCCTCGATGGAGTCGACCAGCGCGCGTACGGCGGCCCGCCCCAACTCGCCCGTGGGCTGGGCGATCGCGGTGATCGGCGGATCGGTGTGCACGAACCAGCGGATGTCGTCGAACGCGGCGAGCGCGAGGTCCTCGGGGACCCGCAGACCACGCGCGCGTACGGCGTCCAGCGCGCCGAGCGCCATCAGGTTGTCGGCCGCGAACACGACCTCGGGCGGCTCGGGCAGGTCGAGGAACCCCTCGGTGACCCGCCGCCCGCTCTCGGCCTGGAAGTCGCCCTGGCCGATGTAGGCGTCCGGCAGCGGGATCCCGTACTCGCCGAGTGCCTCCCGGAAGGCCTCGACGCGTTCGCTGCCGGTGGTGGTGGCCGCGGGCCCCGCGATGATCGCGAGCCGCCGGTGGCCCAGCCCGTGCAGATGCGCGACGAGGTCCCGTATCGCGGTCCGCCCGTCCGCTCGGACGACGGGCACCTCGATCCCAGGGATCCACCGGTCGACGAACACCATCGGCGTCCCCGCGCGCGCGGCATCCACGATCGACGGCGATCCGCCGTCGGTGGGGGAGACGAGCAGGCCGTCGATACGACGGTCCAGCAGCGTCCGTACGTGGTGATCCTGCAACTCGGGCCGCTCGTCGGCGTTCCCGATGATCACGCTGTACCCGAGCGCGCGGGCCGCCTCCTCGACGGAGCGGGCCAGTTCGGTGAAGTACGGGTTCATTACGTCGCTGATGACCAGGCCGAGGGTGTGGGTCTGGTCGGTGCGCAGGGAACGGGCGACGGCGTTCGGGCGGTAACCCAGCGCCTCGACGGCGGCCTCCACACGCGTGCGTGCGTCCGCGCTGACCGAAGGATGGCCGTTCAGCGCCCGCGACACCGTGGCGACGGAGACCCCCGCCTCGGCGGCGACGTCCTTGATGCTCGCCATCGCCGTTCCACCTCCTCGTGGAATCGATTACATCGACGTGCACCAAGGATTGGAATCGATTACACGACGGTTAACAAGACCCTGTGACCGGATCGTGATGTTCCGGGTGGAGGTGTGGATGCGTGGCGGTGCGGAGTCCTGGCGGCGGAGAGATTCAGTCGGCCGGACCGACCGCCCCGGCGCCCTCCAGCGGCCGCCGGTACCGCACACCGGGCTTCCCGGCCACCACCTGCTCGCCGACCAGCTGGAACCCGTTCCGTTCGAGAACCGTCCTGGACGCCGTGTTCCCGACCGACGCACTCGCGATCAACTCGCTGAGCCCGTACGCCCCGGCGGCCAGCCGGCACACCTGCGAGACGGCCTCGGTCGCGACCCCGCGGCCCGCCGAACGCTCCCCGATCCGGTACCCCAGATCGGCGCTGCCGTCCTCGACGTCCACGAGATTGACGCGACCGATCAGCTCGCCCCGCCCGTCGACCACCACATGGAAGTGACAGACGCCGGCGTCCTGCTCGGCGAGCCGCTCGCCGAGGATGGCGGCGAACTCCGTGAAGTACGCGTCCCCACGATCCGAGACGAACCGCGCGAAGTAGGCCCGGTTGGCCCGCTCGAAGGCGAGCAGTGCGGACGCGTGATCGGCCCGCAGGCGCTCCAGTCGTACCCCGTCCGTGAACATGAACGGGAGCCTAGGGACGGGGCTCTGGCGCCGCATCCCGATTGTCGGCGGCGGCTCGCGTGGGATGATCCGTCCATGAGCGGCGACCTGGACGTGAGTGCTCTGGCGATCAACGTCACGATTCCGGAGGCGCTGCGCTGGACGGACACGCGACGCGGTGAGGCGTTCACGCTGACCACGCTCAACGTCCGGCTCCTCCCGGACGGCCGCCTCGCCGTGAAGGCCTACGGCCGGCCGGTCGCCGGCGGTCGGGCCGGATACGTCTCGTTCCCGGTCCCCGACTCGGCCGAACTGGCGGCGCTGGTCACCGAAGCCGCCGGACGCGCAGGGGAGTTGTGGGCCGCGCATCGCGGTCTCGGCTGAGCCCGTCCCGACCGGATCCGCACCTCCCCGCCCGCTGTCACACCCTCCCGGTACCGTCGGATCATGCCCAACACCCAGGGAACTCCGGCACAGGCGGGCGAGCGTCGGCTCGCCACCCTCGAAGGTGTCCTGGAGCGGATCACATACGCCAATGAGGACACCGGATACACGGTCGCCCGCGTCGACACCGGCCGAGGAGCGGGCGATCTGCTCACCGTCGTCGGCGCGCTGCTCGGCGCGCAGGTCGGCGAGTCCCTGCGGATGGAGGGGCGTTGGGGCTCCCACCCGCAGTACGGCAAGCAGTTCACCGTCGAGAACTACACGACGCTGCTCCCGGCCACCGTCCAGGGCATCCGGCGCTACCTCGGCTCCGGCCTGGTCAAGGGCATCGGGCCAGTCTTCGCCGACCGCATCACGCAGCACTTCGGCCTCGACACCCTGACGATCATCGAGGAGGAGCCCAAGCGGCTCATCGAGGTGCCAGGCCTCGGCCCCAAGCGCACCAAGAAGATCGCCGACGCCTGGGAGGAGCAGAAGGCGATCAAGGAGGTCATGCTCTTCCTCCAGACCGTCGAGGTCTCCACGTCCATCGCCGTGCGCATCTACAAGAAGTACGGCGACGCCTCGATCTCGATAGTGAAGAACCAGCCCTACCGGCTCGCCTCCGACGTCTGGGGCATCGGCTTCCTCACCGCCGACAAGATCGCCCAGTCCGTCGGCATCCCGCACGACAGCCCGGAGCGCGTCAAGGCGGGCCTGCAGTACGCGCTGTCCCAGGCGACCGACCAGGGCAACTGCTACCTCCCCGAGGAACGCCTGATCGCCGACGCGGTCAAGCTCCTCCAGGTCGACACGGGCCTGGTCATCGAGTGCCTCGCCGAACTCGCCCTCCCGGACGAGGACTCCGGCGAACCCGGTGTCGTACGGGAGAAAGTGCCCGCCCCCGACGGCGGCGCGGACCCCGTCACCGCCGTCTACCTCGTGCCCTTCCACCGCGCCGAACTGTCCCTCTCCGCCCAGCTGTTGCGCCTCCTGCGCACCGACCAGGACCGGATGCCCGCCTTCCGGGACGTGGCCTGGGACAAGGCACTGACCTGGCTCAAGGGGCGTACGGGCACGGATCTCGCGCCCGAGCAGGAGGCCGCCGTCAAGCTGGCGCTGACCGAGAAGGTCGCCGTGCTGACCGGCGGTCCGGGCTGCGGCAAGTCCTTCACCGTGCGCTCGATCGTGGAGCTGGCCCGGGCCAGGCGGGCCAAGGTCGTGCTCGCCGCGCCCACGGGCCGGGCCGCCAAACGGCTGGCCGAGCTGACCGGCGCCGAGGCCTCCACCGTGCACCGCCTCCTTGAGCTGAAGCCCGGCGGGGACGCGGCCTACGACCGGGACCGGCCGCTGGACGCCGACCTGGTGGTGGTCGACGAGGCCTCGATGCTGGACCTGCTGCTCGCCAACAAGCTGGTCAAGGCGGTCCCGCCGGGCGCCCATCTGCTCTTCGTCGGGGACGTCGACCAGCTGCCCAGCGTCGGGGCGGGGGAGGTGCTCCGGGACCTCCTCGCCGACGGCGGCCCGATCCCCGCCGTGCGCCTCACGCGCGTGTTCCGCCAGGCCCAGCAGTCGGGCGTGGTGACGAACGCGCACCGGATCAACGCCGGACAGCACCCGGTCACCGACGGCATGAAGGACTTCTTCCTCTTCGTCGAGGACGACACCGAGGAGGCCGGCCGCCTCACCGTGGACGTGGCGGCCCGTCGCATTCCGGCCAAGTTCGGGCTCGACCCGCGCCGGGACGTCCAGGTGCTCGCGCCGATGCACCGGGGACCGGCGGGCGCGGGCAACCTCAACGGCCTGCTCCAGCAGGCGATCACCCCCGGCCGCCCCGACCTGCCCGAGAAGCGGTTCGGCGGCCGGGTCTTCCGCGTCGGCGACAAGGTCACCCAGATCCGCAACAATTACGAGAAGGGCAAGAACGGTGTCTTCAACGGCACCGTCGGCGTTGTCACCTCGCTCGACCCGGTCGACCAGCGCCTCACGGTGCTGACCGACGAGGACGAGGAGGTTCCGTACGAGTTCGACGAGCTGGACGAACTGGCCCACGCGTACGCGGTGACCATTCACCGCTCGCAGGGCAGCGAGTATCCGGCCGTGGTCATCCCGGTCACCACGGGCGCGTGGATGATGCTCCAGCGGAACCTGCTCTACACGGCGGTCACCCGGGCCAAGAAGCTGGTGGTGCTGGTCGGTTCGCGCAAGGCGATCGGCCAGGCGGTACGCACGGTGTCGGCGGGGCGGCGGTGCACGGCACTCGATTTCCGGCTCATTTCAAAAAATGATCGATCAAATGAGTCATGAAGGTCACAGAGCACTTCCGGTCCGGGGATGAACCGGGCAAGATGAGAAAGTTGGCGGCACTCAGTGCCGCCGATAGGCCCGATGGTCGACCCCGAGTGCACTCTCCTGAGCCAATTGGGGGATGGTAGAGACAGTCAGGGCAACCTCGAAGATGAGGCACTACGTCGGTGAGGGAAGACGTGAGCGACAACTCTGTAGTACTGCGGTACGGCGACGGCGAGTACACCTACCCGGTGATCGACAGCACCGTCGGCGACAAGGGCTTCGACATCGGGAAGCTCCGCGCCCAGACCGGTCTGGTGACTCTGGACAGTGGTTACGGGAACACGGCCGCGTATAAATCCGCCATCACCTACCTCGACGGCGAGGCGGGCATCCTCCGCTACCGCGGCTACCCGATCGAGCAGCTGGCCGAGCGTTCGACCTTCCTGGAGGTCGCCTACCTGCTGATCAACGGCGAGCTGCCGACGGTGGACGAGCTCTCCTCGTTCAAGAACGAGATCACGCAGCACACCCTGCTGCACGAGGACGTCAAGAACTTCTACAAGGGCTTCCCGCGCGACGCCCACCCGATGGCCATGCTGTCGTCGGTCGTCTCCGCGCTGTCCACCTTCTACCAGGACAGCCACAACCCCTTCGACGAGAAGCAGCGGAACCTCTCGACGATCCGCCTGCTCGCCAAGCTTCCGACGATCGCGGCCTACGCGTACAAGAAGTCGATCGGCCACCCGTTCGTCTACCCGCGCAACGACCTCGGCTACGTCGAGAACTTCCTGCGCATGACGTTCTCGGTGCCGGCGCAGGAGTACGACCTCGACCCGGTCGTCGTCGCCGCGCTCGACAAGCTGCTGATCCTGCACGCGGACCACGAGCAGAACTGTTCGACCTCCACGGTCCGTCTCGTCGGCTCCTCGCAGGCCAACATGTTCGCCTCCATCTCGGCCGGTATCAACGCGCTGTGGGGCCCGCTGCACGGCGGCGCCAACCAGTCCGTGCTGGAGATGCTGGAGGGCATCCAGGCCTCCGGCGGCGACGTCGACTCCTTCATCCGCAAGGTGAAGAACAAGGAGGACGGCGTCCGTCTGATGGGCTTCGGCCACCGGGTCTACAAGAACTTCGACCCGCGCGCCAAGATCATCAAGGCCGCCGCGCACGACGTCCTCTCGGCCCTCGGCAAGTCCGACGAGCTGCTGGACATCGCGCTCAAGCTGGAGGAGCACGCGCTCTCCGACGACTACTTCGTCTCGCGCAGCCTCTACCCGAACGTCGACTTCTACACCGGCCTGATCTACCGGGCCATGGGCTTCCCGACCGAGATGTTCACGGTCCTGTTCGCCCTCGGCCGCCTGCCGGGCTGGATCGCCCAGTGGCACGAGATGATCAAGGAGCCGGGCTCCCGCATCGGCCGCCCGCGCCAGATCTACACGGGCGTGGTGGAGCGGGACTTCGTCCCGGTCGAAGAGCGCTGACAGCTACTGGTGGAGGGGGCGTCGTTCATCGGCGCCCCCTCACCTGTGTGCTGACCGGCACGGAAGACAGCAAAAAGCGGAAGGCGCCCTGCCGACGGTCCCCCCACGGGCCGGCGTACAGGGCGCCTTCCCATGTCCCGGTGCGGATTCCCCCCACGGGATCCGGCCGGGCGTCTGTGAAGAACAGCGCCTGAATCGCTGCGGTACTGCTTGAGCAAAACGCGTACTGCTTGAGCAAAACGAGCAGAACTCGTCGTACTACTGGGTGTGCGATCTGCCGGGACAGCGCACGCTCGGGAGGGCCGCTCAAAGCTTCCCGATGTACGTGCCCCGGCAACGCATCTCTGAGGAAGTCCCCCAAGACATCCTCAGATGCCAGTCAACGCCCCCCAAGACGCTGTCTGACATCGTCAACTTAGACCTTCGAACCCCTTCGATGGTTACGTTCACATCACTGTGATCTGCGTCTCTTGCAAATGTCCGTTAGATGCGCAAGAGCCCCGATACCGCGACCGGGGCTCAAGCGTAAGGATGATGCGCGAGCCTTGTGAAGAGCTTATGTGAGGCTGGCCTCCGACTCTAGGGGGACTCTTACTTCGAATCCCCCTAACCGCCGGTAACCTTCTCGCAGTTCAGCGGAACGTTCGCAGTCGAAGGCTGTTGGTCACCACGAATACGGACGAAAAGGCCATAGCGGCCCCCGCGATCATTGGATTCAACAGACCGGCCGCAGCGAGCGGCAGCGCCGCCACGTTGTAGCCGAAGGCCCACACCAGATTGCCCTTGATGGTGGACAGCGTCCTCCTGGACAGCCGGATCGCGTCCGCGGCCACCCGAAGGTCACCCCGCACGAGTGTCAGATCGCTCGCCTCGATCGCCGCGTCCGTGCCCGTGCCCATCGCCAGGCCCAGATCGGCCGTGGCGAGCGCCGCCGCATCGTTGACTCCGTCACCGACCATGGCCACGGTCCGGCCCTCGCCCTGCAGCCGCCGTACCGCGTCGACCTTGTCCTCGGGCAGCACCTCCGCGATCACCTGCTCGATGCCGACCTCCCGCGCCACCGCCTCGGCCACCGCCCGGTTGTCCCCGGTCAGCAGCACCGGCGTGAGCCCCAGCGCGCGCAGCTCGCGCACAGCCTCGGCGCTGGTCTCCTTGACCGCGTCGGCGACGGCGAGGACACCGCGTGCCACCCCGTCCCAGCCGACCACCACGGCCGTACGGCCGCCCCGCTCGGCCGCGTCCTTGGCGCGGGCCAGCTCCGGTGGCAGATCCGCGGCGTACTCGGCGAGCCGGCCCACGGCCACCGCACGGCCCGCCACCCGCCCGCGTACGCCCCGACCGGGCACGTTCGTGAACTCCTCGACCTCCGGGAGCTCTCCGGCCCGCTCCGCGGCGCCCACGGCGATCGCCCGGGCGACCGGGTGCTCGGAGGCGTGCTCGACGGCGCCCGCGAGCCGCAGCAGCTCGCTCTCGTCGGTGCCGTCGGCGACGTACACCTCCTGAAGGGTCATGCGGCCGGTGGTGACCGTTCCGGTCTTGTCGAGGACGACGGTGTCGACGCGGCGGGTGGACTCCAGGACCTCGGGGCCCTTGATGAGGATGCCGAGCTGCGCGCCACGCCCCGTGCCGACCAGCAGCGCGGTCGGCGTGGCCAGGCCCAGCGCGCACGGGCAGGCGATGATCAGGACCGCCACGGCCGCGGTGAAAGCGGCCACCGTGTCGCCGGTGACACCGAGCCACACCCCGAAGGTGCCGAGCGCGATCACGATGACGGCGGGTACGAACACCGCCGAGATGCGGTCGGCCAGGCGCTGCACCTCCGCCTTGCCGTTCTGCGCGTCCTCCACCAGCTTGGCCATCCGGGCCAGTTGGGTGTCGGCGCCGACCCGGGTGGCCTCGACGACCAGCCGCCCGCCCACGTTCACGGTCGCGCCGGTGACGGCCGAGCCGGCCTGCACGTCCACCGGCACCGACTCGCCGGTCAGCATGGCCGCGTCCACGGCGGACGCGCCCTCCACGACGGTGCCGTCGGTGGCGATCTTCTCCCCGGGGCGTACGACGAAGCGGTCGCCGACGGCCAGTTGAGCGACCGGGATCCGGACCTCGCGGCCACCCCGCTGGACGGACACGTCCTTCGCGCCCAGTTCCATCAGCGCCCTGAGCGCAGCGCCCGCGCGCCGCTTGGAGCGGGCCTCCAGATAGCGGCCCAGCAGGATGAACGCGACAACTCCGGCGGCCACTTCGAGGTAGATCGTCGAGGCGCCGTCGGCGCGCGAGACGGTGAGGCGGAACTCGTCGTGCATGCCGGTCATGCCCGCGTCGCCCCAGAACAGCGCCCACACCGACCAGCCGAACGCGGCCAGCGTGCCGACCGAGACGAGGGTGTCCATGGTGGCGGCGCCGTGCCGCGCGTTGGTGAACGCGGCCTTGTGGAACGGCAGTCCGCCCCAGACGACCACGGGCGCGGCGAGGGTGAGCGCGAGCCACTGCCAGTTGTCGAACTGCAGGGCCGGGATCATCGACAGCAGGATCACCGGGACCGCGAGCAGGGCGGAGACGGTGAACCGCTCGCGGTAGGCGGTGAGTTCGGGATCCTCGTCGGCCGTGTCCTCCGGTGTCGAGGTCACCGGCGGGGCCGGTTCCTCGGCGGTGTACCCGGTCCTCACCACGGTCGCGATCAGGTCGGCGACCTGGATTCCCGCCGGGTAGCTGACCTTCGCCTTCTCCGTCGCGTAGTTCACGGTGGCGGTCACGCCGTCCATGCGGTTGAGCTTCTTCTCGACGCGGGCCGCGCAGGAGGCGCAGGTCATCCCGCCGATGAGCAGCTCGACCTCGGCCGCTTCGGGCGGTGCGGCTATGGGTGTCTCTGCGGTGGTACTGGTCATGTCCGGACTCCAGACATCGGACCAGACCGTGCGGAGCCAGTATCAGCTGGTCGGCACGGTCCGGTCGGAGAGCAGAACTGTGGTGCCGAAGCTGTCTTAGATCTGACCGGCGAGCTCGAAGCCGGCCTCGTCGACCGCGGCGCGCACGGCCGCCTCGTCGAGCGGGCTCTCGGAGACGACGGTGACCTCACCGGTCGAGGCGACGGCCTTCACCGAGGTGACACCGGGGAGTTCGGAGATCTCGCCGGAGACGGAGCCCTCGCAGTGTCCGCAGCTCATCCCGGTCACCTTGTAGACGGTGGTGACGGATCCCGGGGTGTCGGTGTGGGCGGTCATGTCGTTCTCCTCATCGAGGCGTGTGGGGTCGAGGAGGCCCACGAGGGGCCCATCGATCCTCACACTATACCCCTAGGGGGTATTTCTCCAAGAGGGATCACGGCGGGCCAGCGACCGCGCCCAGGAGATGGCGAGCAGCGACACCAGCACCATCCCGCCCACCGAGAACAACGTGAAAAGGTGCTCCTGCTGCTCGGTCGGCCGCGGAATGTACCCCTGCGCGAAGAGCTGCCGGTCCACCCCGGTGCCGGCCAGCCGGGCCACCAGCCAGATCGCGATGCCGTGCGTCGAGTCCCACAGGGCGTGCAGCAGAGAGACCCCGAGGTACGCGCCGAACACCGGGGCGATGAACTGGAAGCGCCCGTTCGGGCGACGGTAGGAGAGCAGCACGCCGCCCGCGATCGCTGTCCACAGGCCGTGCCCGAAGGGTGCGAGCACCCCGCGCAGGATCTCGGTCTCCAGCAGGGCGCGCAGATCGATGCCCTGCGTGGAGACGGCCGCGTTGAAGGCGTACCCGGCGCTCTCCAGGGCCGCGAAACCGAAGCCGACGGTCGCGCCGAGCACGAGCCCCGACCGCATCCCGCGGATCCGCACCTGCCGGCGCAGCACGAACATCAGCGCGCCCAGCTTCACCGCCTCCTCGATCAGCCCGACGCCGACGAACATCCAGAAGGAGGGGTGCAGCAGGTAGTACTCCATCACCGAGGCGCCCAGCACACCGAGCGTGCCGCCGGTCAGGAAGCAGCCGAGGATCACGCTGACGCCCAGGTCACGGCCGTGCCGCTCGTACGCCCACAGCACGAAGGTCACCGGCACCAGGAAGCTGCCGAGCAGGATCAGGGTCGGCAGCAGCGTTGTGTTCCTCGTCGCGTACGTGACCAGCGCGGTCAGCACCCACAGCGCGAGCCCGCCGCCCAGACACCGCTTCCACAGTCCCGTACGGATCTGCGGGTACGTCGGCGGCGGCTGCTGCGGTCCGGGGATGCGCGCCCTGGAGGCGTCGGGCGGCGGCGAGTGGGTCACGGCGGGTCCCCTCTGGCGATGGCTCGGGCACGGATCGGCGACGTACGGGCGTTTTGTCCGCACTTTAGGTAGCCGCGCGCTGTGTCGCAGTCCGGGGAGCCGCTCCTGGACACGTCCATCGAGGTGCCGGCGCAGCCGGCGGCGCGCGTGCCGGCCGGGACCGCCGGTCCGGGCGCGCTGGGCCGGGTGGGCTACGGGCGGGTCGTCGTCACCTTGTCCGACGGTCGGCCGAGGCGGTCGCCGACCAGGGGTTCCAGGTAGCGGGTCAGGACGTTCTTGATCTCCTGGACATAGGCGTCCCGCTCGGCGCCCGTGTGCGAGAGGACCAGCTCCAGACCCGCCTTGTACGTGCTGAGGCAGACCTGGGCGGTGCGGGTGACGTCGGCGGCCGACGCCTCGGGCATGAGGCTCGCGATCAGTGCGTCTATCCGGCCCAGCAGGGCGGCGTGCAGCGCTTCGTGGTCGGCGTCGAGCTGGCCGGGGGCGTCCGGGCCGTGCAGCAGCGAGAAGAACACCGGGTGCTCGCAGCTGAAGGTGATGAACCGGTCGACCGCGCCGCTCACGACCTCCTCCAGCGAGTCCGTGGGATCGACCGGGGCGAGCGCCTCGCCGTACATCTCCCGCATCTCGTGCATGAGCCGGCGGCTCAGCTCGATCGCGATCGCTTCCTTGTTCGGGAAGAACTGGTAGAGCGTGCCCGGGGAGACGCCTGCCTCGCGGGCGATGGCGTTGGTGCTGGCGGCCGTGTAGCCCGTGGTGGAGAAGACGGTCGCGGCGGCTTCGAGGAGCTGGGCGATACGGCGCTCACCGCGGGCCTGACGACGGCGCGGCTGGTCGGTCGGTGAGGTGTCGGGCATGCGTTGTCCCCAAGTCTCCGAACGCCATTGACAAACGCGAGTGGTCGCTCGCATTCTGGAGAAACGCGAGCGATCTCTCGTGTTTGCCAGTCTATGGCTTCCACGGGTTTTCCACGGTGAAGGGGACACCGCACGATGACCGAAGTCAACAAGCCGCCGAACGAGCCGCCGAGGCTCGGCGGCTGGACCCGCTTCGTTACCGCCCGGCCACGGCTGTCGCTGCTGGTGGCCCTGGTGATCACCGCGCTCGCCGTGGTGGCGGGCAGCGGGGTCGCCGACCGCCTGGGCAGCGGCGGCTGGGAGGACCCGGACGCCCAGTCCACGTACGCGACCAAGGCCCTGGAGCGCGAGTTCCCGGACTCCCAGCCCAACTTCCTGCTCCTGCTCGACTCGGGCAGCGCCTCCGTCGACGACTCCGCGGTCGCGGCCGAGGCCAAGAACCTCACCGCCCGCCTGGCCGCCGAGCCGGGCGTCACGGGCGTCGGCTCCTACTGGCAGGCCGACCCCGCGACCGCACCCTCCCTGCGCGCGAAGGACGGCCACGAGGCGCTGATCGCCGCCCGCATCACCGGCGACGAGGGCACGATGAGCGACACCCTCGACCGCATAGCGCCCCACTTCAGGGGGACGCACGGCCCGGTGGAGGTGAAGATCGGCGGGATCGTCGCGGTCCGCCACGACATGCAGACGATCATCAAGGAGGACCTGGCCCGCGCCGAGCTGATCGCCCTGCCGGTGACGCTCGTCCTGCTGGTGATGGTCTTCGGCAGCGCCGTCGCCGCCCTGCTCCCGCTCGGCATCGGCATCGTCGCGATCCTCGGGACGAACGCGGTGCTGCGCGGACTCACCGAACTCACCGACGTGTCCGTCTTCGCGATCAACCTCACCACGGCCCTGGGCCTGGGCCTCGCCGTCGACTACGCGCTCTTCATCGTCCGCCGCTTCAGAGAGGAACTGTCCGGCGGCGCCGAGCCGTTGCAGGCCGTCGGCACCACCCTGCGCACGGCCGGCCGGACCGTCCTCTTCTCGGCCCTCACGGTCGCGGTCTCCCTGGCGGCGATGCTGGTCTTCCCGCAGTACTTCCTGCGCTCATTCGCCTACGCCGGCATCGCGGTGGTCCTGCTGGCCGCGGCGGCCGCCCTGATCCTGCTCCCGGCGGCCCTGATCCTGCTGGGCCACCGGGTCGACGCCCTGGATATGCGCCGCCTGTTCCGCCGGCGCCGGTCCGGGCCTGCTGCCACTGAGGCCGCCTCAGCATCAGCCTCAGCCTCCGCTTCCGCTTCCGCTTCCGTCGACTCCGGCGAGAAGGGCAGGGCCTGGGCGCGTCTGGCGACCCTCGTCATGCGCCGGGCCCCCTTCTTCGCCCTGGCCACGACCGCCGTGCTCGTCCTGCTCGGACTGCCGTTCCTGGGCGTCAAGTTCGGCACGGCGGACGACCGCCAGCTGCCCTCGACCTCCGAGTCGCACGTGGTGCAGCAGCACATTCGGGACGGCTTCCCGGGCAGCCCCGGCGGCGGCCTCGAAGTCCTCGCCGAGGGGAAGGCGACCCCGGCGCAGTACTCCGCGTACAAGGACCGGGTGGCCGCGCTGCCCGAGGTGGTGCGGGTCGACGGCCCGCTGGTGAAGGGCGACTCGGCGTACTTCACGGTGACGCCGAAGGGCGAGGCCGTCGGCGACGACGCGCAGCGCCTGGTCGGCGACCTGCGCGCCACGGACGCCCCCTTCGACACCAAGGTGACCGGCACCGCGGCCGTCCTGGTCGACTCCAAGCACGCGATAGGGGAGCGGCTGCCCTGGGCGGCCGGCTTCATCGCGGTCGTCACCCTGTTCCTGGTCTTCCTGCTCACCGGCAGCGTGCTGATACCGATCCAGGCGGTGGTGCTCAACGCGCTCAGTCTGTCGGCCATGTTCGGCGCGGTGGTCTGGGTCTTCCAGGACGGTCACCTCTCCGGCCTGCTCGGCTTCACCAGCCCCGGTTCCATCGAGACGACCCTGCCGGTCCTGATGTTCTGCGTGGCCTTCGGCCTCTCCATGGACTACGGCGTCTTCCTGCTCTCCCGCATCAAGGAGGAGTACGACAGAACGGGCGACCACAACGAGGCGGTACGGCACGGCCTCCAGCGCACGGGCGGCCTGATCACCGCGGCGGCGGTCATCCTGGCGGTCGTCATGGTCGCCATCGGCACCTCCCGAGTGACCAACACCAAGATGCTGGGCCTGGGCATCGCCCTCGCCGTCCTGATGGACGCGATGATCGTAAGAAGCCTGCTGGTCCCGGCGGTGATGAGACTGACGGGGAAGGCGACCTGGTGGGCACCGGGCCCGTTGCGGCGCTTCCATCAGCGGTTCGGCTTGAGCGAGGGTAGTGGTGAGCGCCCCTTCAGGGGCGCGGGGAACGGCGCGACCAGCCACGACGAACCCGCAGACCGCGACGGCGACAGGAGCCCAGATGAGAGCGGTGGTATTCGAGCACTACGGTGAACCCGCCGAAGTACGCGACGTACCAGCCCCCCACCCCGCAGACCACGGAGTGGTCGTCCGGGTAGAAGCCACAGGCCTCTGCCGAAGCGACTGGCACGGCTGGCAGGGCCACGACCCGGACATCACCCTCCCCCACGTGCCGGGACACGAACTCGCCGGTGTGATCGAGGAGACCGGCGCCGGGGTGCGGCACTGGCACCCCGGCGACCGAGTCACCGTCCCCTTCGTGTGCGCCTGCGGAACCTGCGCGGCGTGCACGGCCGGCGACCAGCAGGTCTGCGAGCGGCAGACGCAACCCGGCTTCACGCACTGGGGTTCGTTCGCCGAGTACGTCGCACTGGACCACGCCGACGTGAACCTGGTCGCCGTACCCGATGAGCTGTCGTTCGCCACCGCGGCAGCGCTCGGCTGCCGGTTCGCCACCGCGTTCCGGGCGGTCGTGCAGCAGGGCAGGGTCGCGGCGGGGGAGTGGGTCGCCGTGCACGGGTGCGGGGGCGTGGGCCTGTCCGCGGTGATGATCGCGGCGGCCGCGGGGGCTCGGGTCGTGGCCGTCGATGTGTCGCCGGGGGCGTTGGACCTGGCGCGGAAGTTCGGCGCGGCGGAGTGCGTGGACGCAGGGCGCACCGCCGATCCGGCCGCCGTGATCCGTGAACTGACGGGCGGGGGAGCCCAGTTGTCCCTCGACGCGCTGGGTTCGCCGGTCACTTGTGCCGCCTCGGTGAACGGTCTGCGGCGCCGCGGCCGGCACATCCAGGTGGGCCTGCTCCCGTCGGCGGACGGCATGACCCCCGTCCCCATGGCCCGCGCGATCGCCCTGGAGCTCGAACTCCTCGGCAGCCACGGCATGGCCGCGCACACCTACCCGCCGATGCTGGAGCTGGTCCGCGCCGGGGCCTTGCGCCCCGACCTCCTGGTGACGTCCACGATCACGCTGGACGCCACTCCGGACGCGTTGGCCGCGATGGGGACGGCGCCGGGGGCGGGCGTGACGGTCATCGAGCCGTGGAGCCGCGGGCGTTGAGGCCGTTGAGGCCGTTGAGGCCGCTGTCGGGGTTGTCGTCGAGGCCATCGGTGGAGCCGCTCTCGACGCGATTGCGCGCGGCCCACTCCCGGTCGAGGAGCCCCATGAGGATCGCGTCGACCCACTCGCCGTCCCGCAGCGAGGCCTCCCGGCGCACACCCTCGACGACGAAGCCGACCTTCTCGTAGACGCGTATGGCCCGGTGATTGGTGCCGTACACCTCCAATTCGACGCGATGCAGACCGAGTTGCTCGAAGCCGTGGCCGACGATGAGGCGGGTGGCCTCGGTGCCGATGCCCCGGCCGCGTCCCCGGGGTCCGATGAGCGTGCGGAACGTGCAGCTGCGCGCCGCCGGATCCCACTCGTACAGGACGACCTCGCCGAGGAGTTCGCCGGTGGTGGGGTCGGTGACGGCGAGATCGAGCCGGTCGGGGGCGTCGGCCCGGGAGCCGTACCAGGAGCGCAGGCGCTCGGGAGTGAGCTCGGTGGAGGGCTCGAAGGTGAAGCGGACGACCTCGGGGTCCTGGACGATCTCCCAGATGCCGTCGGCGTCGGCCGCGGTGAAGGGCCGCAGCACGGTCCGTTCGCCGGTCAGCACGGGTTTGACGGAGAAGTCGCTCATGGGGGAGCCGTTGGTGGAGGAGTCGCTCACGGGGACGACTGTGCCCCACCTGCCAGGTGGGGCACAGCTCATTTTCCCGGCCGCTTCCTCCTCGGCTCAGTCCTCCCTGCGGCCGCGGTTGCCGGGCCGGGAGGCGACCCAGGTGCGGACCGTGTCGGCGTACCAGTAGGGCTTGCCGCCCTCGACGTGGTCGGGCGGGGGCAGCAGACCGTGCTTGCGGTAGGACCGCACGGTGTCCGGCTGCACCTTGATGTGTGCGGCGATCTCCTTGTACGACCACAGCCGTCGGTCGGTCATGAAACGCACCTCCCTGCGCGCACCGCGGGGGCGGCCGGGAACGGCCGTCGGGGGAGCCGGGCGCTGCGCTGGCGATCACAAAGCCTGTGCCCGCTCAACGACGCAGAGTGATGGCTGGGCAGTGCCTGTGCGCGGGGTGTGACGCAGAACCCGCGTACACGCGACATGTGTGACACAGAGGGGGCGTTTGTGACACGAGTGCAGCAAAGGCGCACGCGGGCTCACGGGCGCGGCGCATTGACACGGCCGCCCACCCCGCTGCCCGCACCTCCATTTCCGGCCGAATGGCAAGCGCCGTCCATGACTCGTCCGAATGTCCGGACAAAACATTGACAGGGCTCCGACTCCGGGGCTACAAACCGGAGGAGAGCCGTGACGAAGGGAAGCCGATGGCGTACGACCTGATCACCATGGGACGGATCGGTGTCGATCTGTATCCGCTGCAGACCGGCGTTCCCCTCCCGCAGGTGACCACCTTCGGCAAGTTCCTCGGCGGTTCGGCGACGAACGTCGCGGTCGCCGCTGCCCGGCTCGGCCGGCACACCGCGGTGATCACCCGCACCGGCGACGACCCCTTCGGCGTCTACCTGCACGAGGCCCTCCAGGGCTTCGGCGTCGACGACCGCTGGGTGACCCCGATCCCCGGCCTGCCCACCCCGGTCACCTTCTGCGAGGTCTTCCCGCCGGACGACTTCCCGCTGTACTTCTACCGGCAGCCCAAGGCCCCGGACCTGGAGATCGACGCCCACGAGCTCGACCTCGACGCGATCCGCGACGCCCGGATCTTCTGGGTCACCGGCACCGGCCTGAGCGAGGAGCCGAGCCGTACGGCGACGCTGGCGGCGCTCGCCCACCGGGCCAAGGCGGGTACGACGGTCTTCGACCTCGACTGGCGCCCCATGTTTTGGAAGGACCCGGACTCCGCCCGGCCCTTCTACGAGGAGGCCCTGCGCCACACCACCGTCGCGGTCGGCAACCTCGACGAGGTGGAGATCGCCACCGGAGTGCGCGAACCGCGGGCGGCCGCGCAGGCGTTGCTCGACGCGGGTGTCGAACTGGCGGTCGTCAAGCAGGGACCCAAGGGCGTCCTCGCCGTCAACAGCAAGGGCGAGTCGGCCGAGGTGCCACCCCTCCCGGTGACCGTCCTCAACGGCCTGGGCGCCGGTGACGCGTTCGGCGGCACCCTCTGCCACGGCCTGCTGGAGGGCTGGGACCTGGAGACGATCATGCGGCACGCCAACGCGGCCGGCGCGATCGTCGCCTCCCGCCTGGAATGCTCCTCGGCGATGCCGACCACCGACGAGATCGACGCCGCCCTCAAGGCCGGAGCGGTGCTGTGAGGGCGGGCCGCGTCCGCGGAGGCGACGACGGATTCGACGACGAGACCGCGGGCACGGGGTGCCTCGGCATGACCGCGGGACCGGCGCGCGCCGCCACACCCCCGCATGTCGACGTCGCCGAACTCGTCCGGCTGCGCGCCCACCGCCCCGAGGCCGTCGCGGAGGCCGCCGCCCGGCGCGTCCGCCGACCGCTGCTCGGCGACTCCGGCCGCCTGATGATCGTCGCCGCCGACCACCCGGCCCGCGGCGCGCTCGGCGTCGGCGACCGCAAGCTCGCCATGGCCAACCGCGCCGACCTGCTGGAACGCCTCTGCCTGGCGCTCTCCCGCCCCGGCGTCGACGGCGTCCTCGCCACCGCCGACATCCTGGACGACCTCCTGCTCCTCGGCGCCCTCGACGACAAGGTCGTCATGGGCTCGATGAACCGCGGCGGCCTCCAGGGCGCCAGCTTCGAACTCGACGACCGCTTCACCGGCCACCGCGCCGAGGACATCGAGCGGCTCGGCTTCGACGCCGGAAAGCTGCTCCTGCGCATCGACTACGACGACCCGGGCTCGCTCACCACCCTGGAGTCCACCGCCCGTGCGATCGACGACATGGCCGCGCGCCGACTCCCGCTGTTCGTCGAGCCGTTCATCAGCCGCCGCACGGACGACGGCAAGCTGAAGAACGATCTCTCCGCCGAGGCCGTCATCAAGTCCATCGCCATCTCCTCGGGCCTGGGCGGCACTTCGGCCTACACCTGGCTCAAGCTCCCGGTCACCGAGAACCCCGACGACATGGCCGAGGTCATGGAAACCTCGACACTGCCCGCCGTGCTGCTGGGCGGCGAGGTCGGCGACGATCAGGACGGGGCGTACGAGAAGTGGCGCGGGGCGCTCCAACTCCCCACCGTGCGGGGCCTGGTGGTGGGCCGTTCGCTGCTGTATCCGGCGGACGGAGACGTGGCCGCCGCCGTGGACACCGCCGTAGGACTGCTGTGAGGGCCGTATGACCGGCAACAAGCTGTACATTCCGCGCGGTTCCACCGCCGACGCCAACTATGTGTTCGACGTCGACCCCAAGCGGGCCGGCTGGGAGTACAGCGGGCTGCGGATCGTCGAGTTGGGTGCGGGCGGCACGCACACCTTCACCACCGGCGACAGTGAGTGGATCGTGCTTCCGCTGCAAGGCGGATGTACGGTGCAAATGGGTACCGATGTGTTTCAACTCCTGGGCAGGGAAAGCGTGTTCGCGTCCGTCTCGGACTTCGCGTACGCACCCCGGGACGCCCAGGTCCAGATCGCCTCCGGCGCGGGAGGCCGCTTCGCCCTGGCAGGAGCGAAGTGCGAGCGACGACTCCCCGCCCGCTACGGCCCCGCGCCGGAGGTCCCTGTCGAAGAGCGCGGCGAGGGCAGGTACACGCGGCTGGTCCGCAACTTCGCCTCCGCCGACGCCTTCGAGTGCGACAAGCTGATCGCCGTCGAGGTGATCACCCCGGGCGGCAACTGGTCGTCCTTCCCGCCGCACAAGCACGACGAGCACCGGCCCGGTGTGGAAGCCGAGTTGGAGGAGATCTACTGGTTCGAGATCGACGGCCCGAACGGTTTCGGCTATCAGCGCGTATCTCCCTCCCGTGAGGGCGGATCCGACGTCCTCGCGGAGGTCCGCTCCGGCGATGCCGTCCTCGTCCCCGACGGATGGCACGGCCCGTCCGTCGCTCAGCCCGGCCACGACATGTACTACCTGAATGTCATGGCCGGACCTGGGGAGACGCGGGAGTGGCGGATCTGCTTCCACCCCGAGCACACGGAGGGTTACCGATGACCTCGACGACGAGGCTCACGGTCGCGCAGGCACTGGTGCGGTTCCTGGCCGCCCAGTTCACCGAGCGGGACGGCACCCGGCAGCGGCTGATCGGCGCGACCTGGGGCATCTTCGGCCACGGCAACGTGGCAGGGATCGGCCAGGCACTCATCGAGTACGCCGACGAGATGCCGTACCACCAGGGCCGCAACGAACAGGCCATGGTGCACGCGGCAGTCGGCTACGCGCGTCAGTCGGGCCGCCTCTCCACCCACGCCGTGACGACCTCCATCGGCCCCGGCGCCACCAACCTGGTCACCGGCGCCGCCCTCGCCACGATCAACCACCTCCCGGTCCTGCTGCTGCCCGGCGACGTCTTCGCCGCCCGCCCCGCCGACCCGGTCCTCCAGCAGCTCGAAGTCCCGTACGCGGGCGATGTGTCGGTCAACGACAGCCTGCGCCCGGTGTCCAGGTACTTCGACCGGATCAACCGTCCCGAGCAGCTGATCCCGGCGGCCCTCCAGGCGATGCGCGTGCTGACCGACCCCGTGGACACGGGCGCGGTAACTCTCGCTCTCCCGCAGGACGTTCAGGCCGAGGCCCACGACTGGCCGGACGAGTTCTTCGCCGAACGGACCTGGGCGGTACGCCGTCCGGCCGCCGACCCGGCCGAACTCGCCGAAGCCGTACGGCTGATCAGGTCCGCCCGCCGCCCGCTCGTCGTCGCCGGCGGGGGAGTGCACCACAGCCGCGCCGAGGAAACGCTCGCGGAGTTCGCGCAAACCACGCGCATCCCGGTCGCCTCCACCCAGGCCGGCAAGGGCTCCCTGCGCTGGGACCACCCGCAGGACGTCGGCGGCATCGGTCACACCGGCACGGCGACCGCCGACGAACTCGCCCGCACCGCCGACCTGGTGATCGGCGTCGGCACCCGCTACACCGACTTCACCACCGGCTCCGGCACCCTCTTCGCCGGCGACGGCGTCCGCTTCCTCAACCTCAACATCGCGCCCTACGACGGCCACAAGCTCGCCGGCACCCCCCTCATCGCGGACGCCCGCTCCGGCCTGACCGAACTCACCCAGGCCCTCGCCCTGCACGAGCACCGCGTCACCGACTCCTACGCCGCCGAGTACACCGAGGACAAGGAGCGCTGGGAACAGCGGATCGACGCCTGCTACGAGGCCGAGGAGCCGGACATCCGGCCCACCCAGCCGCAGGTCATCGGTGCCCTGGACGCCCTCGTCGACGAGACGGACGTGATCATCAACGCGGCCGGTTCGCTCCCCGGCGACCTGCACAAGATGTGGCGCACCCGCGCACGGGACCAGTACCACCTGGAGTACGGCTACTCCTGCATGGGCTACGAGATCCCGGCCGCGATCGGCGTCAAGCTCGCCGCTCCCGACCGCAACGTCTGGGCGCTGGTCGGCGACGGCACGTACCTGATGATGCCGACGGAGATCGTGACCGCCGTACAGGAGGGCGTGGCGATCAAGCTGCTCCTCATACAGAACCACGGCTACGCGTCCATCGGCGGCCTGTCGGAATCGGTGGGCGCCGAGCGCTTCGGCACCGCCTACCGCTACCCGTCCGACGACGGCACCTTCACCGGCGCCCCGCTGCCCGTCGACCTCGCCGCCAACGTGGCCAGCCTGGGCATGCGCGTCCTGCGCGCAAAGACCGTGGCGGACCTGCGCACGGCACTCGCCGAGGCCCGGGCCGCCGACACTCCCACATGTGTCTACGTCGAGACGCAAACCGCAGACACAGTGTCGGGCGCGCCTCCCGCGCAGGCCTGGTGGGATGTTCCTGTGGCCGAGACCGCGACCCGCGCGTCCGCGGTCAAGGCACGTGAGCTGTACGAACGGCACGTCTCCACCCGACGCCGCCATCTGTGAAGGAGTATCTGGGCATGACGAAGATCGTCAACCACTGGATCGGCGGCAAGACCGTCGAAGGCGCGTCGGGCAATTACGGGCCGGTCACCGACCCGGCGACCGGCGCGGTCACCACGAACGTCGCGTTCGCGTCGGTCGAGGAGGTGGACGCGGCGGTGGCCGCGGCCAAGGACGCGTACGCGACCTGGGGCACCTCCTCGCTCGCCAAGCGCACCACGATCCTCTTCAAGTTCCGGGCGCTTCTTGAGGCCAACCGGGACGCGATCGCCGAGCTGATCACCGCCGAGCACGGCAAGGTCCACTCCGACGCGCTGGGCGAGGTCGCCCGCGGCCTGGAGATCGTCGACCTGGCGTGCGGGATCACCGTGCAGCTGAAGGGCGAGCTGTCGACGGAGGTCGCCTCCCGCGTGGACGTCTCCTCGATCCGCCAGCCCCTGGGCGTGGTCGCCGGCATCACGCCGTTCAACTTCCCCGCGATGGTGCCGATGTGGATGTTCCCGATCGCCATCGCGACGGGCAACACCTTCGTCCTCAAGCCGAGCGAGAAGGACCCCTCAGCCTCCATCAAGATCGCCGAACTCCTCGCCGAGGCGGGCCTGCCGGACGGCGTCTTCAACGTCGTACACGGAGACAAGGTGGCCGTGGACCGCCTCCTGGAGCACCCGGACGTCAGGGCGGTCTCCTTCGTCGGCTCGACGCCGATCGCCCGCTACATCCACACCACCGCGTCCGCGAACCACAAGCGCGTCCAGGCCCTGGGCGGCGCCAAGAACCACATGCTGGTCCTCCCGGACGCCGACCTGGACGCGGCGGCGGACGCGGCCGTGAGCGCGGCTTACGGCTCGGCGGGCGAGCGCTGCATGGCCATCTCGGCCGTGGTGGCGGTCGGTGCGATCGGCGACGAGCTGGTGGAGAAGATCCGCGAACGCGCCGAGAAGATCAAGATCGGCCCCGGCAACGACCCCACCAGCGAGATGGGCCCGCTCATCACGAAGGTCCACCGCGACAAGGTGGCCTCCTACGTGACGGGCGCGGCGGCCGAGGGCGCCGAGGTCGTCCTGGACGGCACCGGCTACACGGTCGAGGGCTTCGAGGACGGCCACTGGATCGGCATCTCCCTCCTCGACAAGGTGCCGACCACGGCGAAGGCGTACCAGGACGAGATCTTCGGCCCGGTCCTGTGCGTCCTGCGGGTGGAGACGTACGACGAGGGCGTGGCCCTGATCAACAGCTCGCCGTTCGGCAACGGCACCGCGATCTTCACCCGGGACGGCGGCGCGGCCCGCCGCTTCCAGCTGGAGATCGAGGCCGGCATGGTCGGCGTCAACGTCCCCATCCCGGTCCCCGTGGGCTACCACAGCTTCGGCGGCTGGAAGGACTCCCTCTTCGGCGACCACCACATCTACGGCAACGACGGCACGCACTTCTACACGCGAGGCAAGGTCGTCACCACCCGCTGGCCCGACCCCGCCGACGCCCCCACCGGCGTCGACCTGGGCTTCCCGCGCAACCACTGACGGATTTATTTCCGCCCGCGCCCTGCGATTCCAGTAGGGCGCGGAAGCGCAGCGGCAACAGCCAGTTTCTGACGCATACGACACGCCAATGGCCCTTCGCCTACGAAATCCGTAGGAGGAGGGCCATTGACGTGTTGGTTTTCGTCGGGGTTCCATGCAGCACACCCCAGCTGCCGGAGGCATCCGCCCGAGCCGATCGGAACCGCCGAATGACCGACACGCTTCACCCGCCCCTGGCCGAGTCCACCACGGTCGCCCCGCAAGGACTACGGCGCTCCATAGGCATCGTCGGCGGCACCCTCCTCACCCTCTCCTGCGTCACCCCCGCCTCCACGCTCTTCGTGGTGGTCCCCGACCTGTTCGGCACCCTGGGCACGGCCACCGCCCTGACGATCGCGATCGGCTCGGTCCTTTGTATCGCCGTGGCGTTCTGCTACTCGGAGCTGGGCACCCTCATCCCCAGCGCGGGCGGCGAGTACGCGATGGTCTCGACTCTGGCGGGACGACTGGCGGGCTGGCTGGTCTTCGTACTGTCCCTGCTGGTGGTCATGATCGTGCCGCCGGTGATAGCGATGGGCACGGCGGACTACTTGGCCCCGGTGGTGCACCTGAACCCGTCGATCGCCGGCGCGGGAGTGATGCTGCTCGCCACCCTCGCGGGCCTGCTCGACCTGCGCGCCAACGCCTGGATCACCGGCGTCTTCCTGGTCCTTGAGGTCATCGCGGCGGCGGTCGTGGCGGTCCTGGGCTTCGCGCACAGCGAGCGGGGCGCGGGCAGCCTGGTGTCGATGCAGGTGGCGGGCGCGGGCGGCCACGCCGACACCGTGACGGCGATGCTGGTGGTCTCCGGCCTGGCGATCGCCCTGTTCGTCACGCAGGGTTTCTCGACGGCGGTCTACCTCTCCGAGGAGATGGAGAACCCGCGCCGCAATGTGGCCCGTACGGTCCTGGCCACCCTCGCGATCTCGTCGGTGATCATCCTGGTCCCGGTGATCGCGATCACGATGGGCGCGTCCGACCTCTCGACCCTCACCGGCGGCGACATCGGCGCGATGGTGACGGCCTGGTCCAACTCTGCCGTCGGCACGTTCGTCAGCCTCTGTGTGGCCCTCGCGATCATCAACGCGGGCATCGTCATGGTCATCCAGAACTCCCGAGTCCTGTACGCCTCGGCCCGCGACAAGGCCTGGCCGGCTCCGATCAACGCGGTCTTCTCCAAACTCGGCCGCTTCGGCTCCCCCTGGATAGCCACCCTGGCCGTAGGCATCCCGGGAGCCCTGCTCTGCTTCGTCAACCTGGACACGCTGTACGGCGTAACAGGCGTCTCGGTAACAGGCATGTACCTCCTGGTGGCGGTCGCCGCCCTGCTCTCCCGCCGGGGCACCCACAAACACACGGCGGCTTGGCGGATGCCCCTCTGGCCCGCGGTACCTCTGCTCCTGATAGCGGTCCTGACGTACATCCTGAGCCAACAGGAGACGACCTACTTGCTGTGGACAGGCGGAATCACAGCAGCGGCAACGGTGTACTGGGCCCTGTACCTGCGACCGCGCAGAGAGACACGCTGGCTCATCTCGCTCCCCGAGGATCAACTGACGTAAGGGGCGCGGGGAACTGCGCGACCAGCCCCCACGCAGCCGCACCCGGCACACAACAGACACGACCGAGCTCTTCGCCGTACCACGCCTGCGGTACGACTCGATCAACTCGTACTCCCAGAGAAGGTCCGGACGTTCACCCCGGGGTCGCCCCCAACTGTCAGAGACGCCCCGTACGGTTGAACGCATGGATCTTCGACTCCCCACCCCGCGAGACCTACTGCGAAGGCCGCGCCGCGCACTCGCAGCCGGCGCCGCCATCGCCGTACTCGCGGCAGCGGGAACGTGGACGGCAGTCGCCTCGGACGAGAAGACCCCGGCACACCGGACCGACCAGATCATGTCGATCGACGGCGTCCGCATCGACACCTCGTACTTCACCCCCACCACCGCCGGACGGCACCCCGCCGTGCTCCTCGCCCACGGCTTCGGCGGCAACAAGAACGACGTACGTCAACAGGCCGAGAACCTCGCCGAAGACGGCTACGCGGTACTGACCTGGTCGGCCCGCGGCTTCGGAAAGTCGACCGGCAAGATCGGCCTGAACGACCCGAACGGCGAGGTCAAGGACGTCTCCAAGCTGATCGACTGGCTGGCCGAGCAGCCCCAGGTCCAGCTCGACAAGCCCGGCGACCCGCGCGTGGGCGTCGCCGGCGCCTCGTACGGCGGCGCGATCTCCCTCCTCGCGGCCGGCTACGACAACCGCGTGGACGCCATCGCCCCCGCGATCACGTACTGGAACCTCGCGGACGCCCTCTTCCCCAACGGCGTCTTCAAGAAGCTGTGGGCCGGCATCTTCGTCAACTCAGGCGGCGGCTGCGAGAACTTCCAGCCGGAGCTGTGCCAGATGTACGAGCGGGTCGCGGAGGCCGGCAAGCCGGACGCCCAGGCGCGCGCACTGCTCGACGCCCGCTCACCGTCCGCCGTGGGCACCCGCATCAAGGTGCCGACCCTCCTGCTGCAGGGCCAGACCGACTCCCTCTTCCCGCTCGGCCAGGCCGACGCCGCCGCGAAGGCCATCCGCGCCAACGGCGCCCCCGTGGACGTCGACTGGATCGCGGGCGGGCACGACGGCGGCGACATGGAGACCGGCCGCGTGCAGTCACGCGTGCGTGCCTGGTTCGACCGCTACCTCAAGGACGACAAGGCCACCGACACCGGCCCGGCCTTCCGCGTCACCCGCACCGGAGGCGTCGACTCCACCGACGGCGCGGCCCTGCTGCGCGGCGCGAGCGCCGACAGCTACCCGGGCCTGGAGAGCGGCCAGAAGTCGATCGAACTGACCGGCCGCCGCGAGCAGAGCTTCGACAACCCGGCCGGCGCCAGCCCGCCCGCCGTCTCCGCCCTGCCCGGCCTCGGCGGCGGCGGCCTCTCCCAGCTCTCCTCACTGGGCGTCGGCGTCTCGCTGGACTTCCCGGGCCAGTACGCGCGGTTCGAGTCGGCGCCGGTCGGCAGCGGCCTGCGCATCACCGGCTCGCCGACGGTCACCGTCCACGTGAAGTCGACCAGCGACGACGCCGTGCTCTTCGGCAAGGTGTACGACGTCGGCCCCGGCGGCACATCCCCCGTACTGCCCTCCCAGCTGGTCACACCGATCCGCGTCGAGGGCGCCAAGGCGGGCAGGGACGTCACCATCACGCTCCCGGCCATCGACCACGAGATCGAGCAGGGCCACCGGCTGCGCCTGGTCCTCGCCTCGACGGACCTCGGATACGCCTCACCGACCGCCCCGGCGACGTACACCGTCTCCCTGAAGGGCGACCTGAAGGTGCCGACGGCGCCCGGCGTGACGACCGCGGCCGCCCCGCTCCCATCCTGGGTGTGGTGGCTGCCGCTGGCGGGCGCGGTGATCGCCCTCGCCCTGCTCCTCTCGGGCCGCCGCCGCACCCTCGCGGTGCCCCCGGACCCGGCGCTGGCCGAAGTCCCGCTCCAGATCACGGACTTGAGCAAGCGGTACGCGCGCTCGGCGGACCGGTACGCGGTCCGGGATGTGTCCTTCCGCGTGGAGAAGGGCCAGGTCCTCGGCCTGCTCGGGCCGAACGGTGCGGGCAAGACCACCACCCTGCGCATGCTGATGGGCCTGATCAAGCCGGACGCCGGCGAGATCCGCGTCTTCGGGCACGCGATCCGCCCCGGAGCTCCGGTCCTGTCCCGGGTCGGCGCGTTCGTCGAGGGCGCGGGCTTCCTGCCGCACCTCTCCGGCCGCGAGAACCTGGAGCTGTACTGGGCGGCGACCGGCCGCCCCATCGAGGACGCCCACCTGGACGAGGCGTTGGAGATCGCCGGTCTCGGCGACGCCCTGGCCCGCGCGGTCCGCACCTACTCCCAGGGCATGCGCCAACGCCTCGCCATCGCCCAGGCCATGCTCGGCCTCCCGGACCTCCTCATCCTCGACGAACCCACCAACGGCCTCGACCCGCCCCAGATCCGCGAGATGCGCGAGGTGATGATCCGGTACGCGGCCGCCGGGCGCACGGTGATCGTCTCCAGCCACCTCCTGGCCGAGGTCGAGCAGTCCTGCACGCACCTCGTCGTCATGGACCGCGGCCGCTTGGTCCAGGTGGGCGCGGTGAGTGAAATCATCGGTGAGGGCGACACCTTGCTTGTGGGCCTGGCGACCGACATCCCGGACCCGTTGGTGGAAAAGGTGGCAGCCCTACCGGGCGTCGAATCGGCGACCCGAACTGACGGCGGCTTGCTGCTACGCCTGGCCCCGACGCCGGACAGGGGCGCGGGGAACTGCGCGACCAGCCACAACGAACCCGCAGACGGCCAACAACACATCGACCCTCTTCCCGAGCCGCCCACAACCCCCCGCAGGAATTCAGAAGCCGCCGCCGATCTCCTCGTAGAGCTCGTCCGTCTCGAAGTCCCCGTCGCCTCCCTCGGCCCGCACCGCCGGCTCGAAGACGCCTTCCTCACCCTGATCGGAGGTTCCGCATGAGCACGCTCGTCGAGCGCGCCGAGGTGGCGTCCGGCTACCGGGCCGGCCGCACCCTGCCCCTCCGCGTGGAGCTGGCCCGGCAGTTGAAGCGCCGGCGCACCCTGGTCATGGGCGCGATCCTCGCCGCGCTGCCGTTCGTGCTGCTGATCGCGTTCGCGATCGGCGGCGGGCCGGGCAACGGCAATGGCCAGGTGACGCTGATGGACACGGCCACCGCGTCCGGCGCCAACTTCGCCGCGGTGAACCTGTTCGTGTCGGCGGGCTTCCTGCTCGTCATCCCGGTCGCCCTGTTCTGCGGGGACACGGTCGCCTCGGAGGCCGGCTGGTCCTCCCTGCGCTATCTGCTCGCCGCCCCCGTCCCGCGCGCCCGCCTCCTGTGGTCCAAGCTCGTCGTCGGACTCGGCCTCAGCCTGGCCGCGATGATCCTGCTGCCGGTGGTGGCACTCGCCGTCGGCACGGCCGCCTACGGCTGGGGCCCGCTGGAGATCCCGACCGGCGGCGCGCTGGAACCGGGCACGGCAGCGCAGCGCCTGGTCGTGGTGGTGGCGTACATCTTCGTCTCCCAACTGGTCACCGCCGGGCTGGCGTTCTGGCTCTCGACCAAGACGGACGCACCCCTCGGCGCGGTCGGGGGCGCGGTCGGTCTGACCATCGTCGGCAATGTCCTGGACGCGGTGACGGCCCTCGGCCACTGGCGCGACTTCCTGCCCGCGCACTGGCAGTTCGCCTGGGCGGACGCCGTCCAGCCGCACCTGGAGTGGTCCGGCATGATCCAGGGCACGGCCGTCTCGATAACGTACGCGCTCGTGCTGTTCGCCCTGGCCTTCCGCGGTTTCGCCCGCAAGGACGTCGTCTCCTAGGTCAACGGAGGATTACCCACCGGTCTCAACGGCCCATGATCGTGGCCTTGTTGAGATCCTTCCGCAACGCCCCGTACCGCACGTTCCGGCTTCTCCCGCCGTCACAGTCACAGATGTCGACGTCAACGGAGCAAGCCGGAGCAAGGGGGAACGGAAGATGGAGTGGTACCGAACACCACGGCCGGGCACACCACGCCCGGGTACACCACGGCCGGGCACGACACGGCCGAGCACGCCACGCCGCCGCACCCGGCGGCTGGGCACCGCCCTGCTCGCCCTCACCGCGGCCGGCAGCCTGCTGCTGACGGCCTGCGGGGGAGCGGACTCCGACGGCAGCAAGGCCTCGGACGGCTCCGACCGGAACGGCTTCCCGGCCCCGGCGCCCGCCGCCCCGACGGCCGGCGACGGCAGTCAGGAGGGCGAGCGACAGGACGGGCAGCAGGGCGAGGACTCCTTCGCCGCGCCCTCCCCGACCCCCGACTACCTCTCGACCTTCGCCCTGGACGTGGACACCGCCTCCTACGGCTACGCCCGCCGCACCCTCGCCGACGGCCACCGGCCCGACCCCTCGACGGTCCGTCCCGAGGAGTTCGTCAACAGCTTCCGCCAGGACTTCGAGCGCCCCGACGGCAACGGCTTCACGGTCACGGTCGACGGCGCCCGCACCAAGGACGAGAACTGGTCGCTGGTCCGCGTGGGCCTGGCCACCCGCCCGAGCTCGCAGACCGGTGAACGTCCGCCCGCCGCCCTGACGTTCGTCATCGACATCTCCGGCTCGATGAGCGAGGAGGGCCGCCTCGACCTCGCCCAGAAGTCCCTCGACACCATGACGGACCGGCTGCGCGACGACGACTCGGTCGCCGTCGTCACCTTCAGCGACAAGGCCGAGACCGTCCTGCCGATGACCCGCCTGGGCGGCCACCGCGGCCGCATCCACCACGCGATCGACAGCCTGGAGCCGACCTACTCCACCAACCTCGGCGCGGGCGTCGAGACCGGCTACGACACCGCCGTCGAGGGCCGCCGCGAGGGCGCCACCAACCGTGTCGTCCTCATCTCCGACGCCCTCGCCAACGACGGCGACACCGACCCGGACTCCATCCTCGACCGCATCTCGGACGCCCGCCGCGAGTACGGCATCACCCTCTTCGGCGTCGGCGTCGGCAGCGACTACGGCGACGCCCTGATGGAACGCCTCGCCGACAAGGGCGACGGCCACACCGTCTACGTCTCCGGCGAGGCCGAGGCCCGCAAGGTCTTCTGCGACCAGCTCCCGCAGAACATCGACCTCACCGCCCGCGACGCCAAGGCCCAGGTCGCCTTCGACCCCGAGACGGTCGAGCAGTTCCGGCTCGTCGGCTACGACGACCGCCGGGTCGCCGACGACGACTTCCGCAACGACCGTGTCGACGGCGGCGAGGTCGGCCCCGGCCACACCGTCACCGCCCTGTACGCCGTCCGCGTCCGCGAGGGCGCCAGTGGCCACCTCGCCACGGCCACCGTCCGCTGGCTCGACCCCGACACCCGCGACCCGCACGAGAAGTCCGGCGAACTGGAGACCGACGCGCTCCAGGGCTCCGTATGGAAGGCGAGCCCCCGCTTCCAGGTCACCGCGGTCGCCGCCTACTTCGCCGACTCCCTGCGCTCCGGCGACGACCGCTGGAACTCCCTCCCCGGCGACCCCGGCCTCGGCGAACTGGAGGACCGCGCCCGTGACTTGGCGGACCGGACGGAGGACAAGGACGTGAAGCAGCTCGCCGACGCCATCGAAACGGCCGACCGCACGGTGCGCTGAGTCAGCCGGCGCCGGGCCGCCGCCCGGCGCCGTACAGCAGTGTGTCGACGACGAGCGTCGCCAGGGCGTCGGGATCGCGGTCCGGGCGCTCGTCGTGCAGGGCCTCGCCGATCAGCGCGTAGTAGACGCGGCGGACCCACTCCAGGTCCGCCGCCGGGTCGAGCAGACCCTCGACCTGGGCCCGCCCAAGCAGCTCGACGCAGCGCGCCCCGAGCTGCTCCCAGCCCGCCGCGGCGCCACCGCCCTGATCGGTCGGCTGCCCCAGGGCATAGCTCCAAGCCCCCTTGATCCGCAGCACGTTGGCGGTGACGCGGTGCAGTGCGATCAGCGGCGGCGTGGTGTCGGGCCGCGCGTCCTCGATGGCCTGCGTGAGCTGCCGTACGGCCGACTCGGCGAGCGCCTCGATCAGTGTCTGCCGACTGGCGAAGCGCCGGTGGACCGTCGTCCTGGCCACGCCGGCGGCCTCGGCGATCTGCTCCATGGACGCGTTCGGATCGACGGCGAGCACCAGCTCGGCCGCCTCCAGGATCGCGCGCACACTGCGCTCGGCATCGGCCCGCAGCGCTCGGCCCATGGGCACCTCCACTCCGTCGGTTCGTGACCCCCCACTGGACGTAGACGATACGCCAGGGTCGCCGTTCCACGACTAACTGAGTCAGTGCTGTTGCAATTCTAAGAATAAGAGCTACAGTAGTGTCTTAGTTAAGCGTTCGGTTCGTCTTCATCGCGACCTTCTGAAGGGAAGGGCCATGACCACCACATCCACCGCCCTGATCACCGGCGCCTCCTCCGGACTGGGTGCCGAGTTCGCCGGCCAGCTCGCCGCCCGCGGCCACGACGTGATCCTCGTCGCCCGCTCCCGGGACCGCCTCGAAGCACTGGCCGACCGGCTGCGTACGACGTACGGCGTCCAGGCGCACGTCCTGCCCCAGGACCTCGCCGAGCCCGACGCGGCCGACCGCATCGCCGAGGCCCTCAAGGCCCGCGGGCTCAGCGTCGACCTGCTGGTCAACAACGCGGGCTTCGGCACCTGCGGCCGCTTCGAGGAGATCGACCCGCGAAAGGAGCACGACGAGATCATGGTCAACGTCCTCGCGCTCGTGGACCTCACCCACGCCGTACTCCCCGGCATGCTGGAGCGCGGCTCCGGAGCCGTCCTCAACGTCGGCTCCACGGCGGGCTACCAGCCCTCCCCGTACTTCGCGGTCTACGGCGCCACCAAGTCCTTCGTCCTCAACTTCTCGCTGGCGCTGCGCCAGGAGTACCGAGGCCGCGGGATCAAGGTCACGGCCCTGTGCCCCGGCTCGGTCGAGACGGGCTTCTTCGAGACGATCGGCACCCGCAAGGCCGCGATGGGCACCCCCTCCACCGCGGAACCGGTCGTCCGCGCGGCCCTGCGTGCCCTCGACCGCGACCGCGCCTACATCACGCCGGGCCTGGGCAACGCGCTGGGCGCCCACCTCAACCCGCGCCGCCCGCGCACCCTGGTGGCGGCGATCGGCGAGCGCATCACCCGCAAGGTGCTGGACCCGGAGCACTCCGAACCCGCGGCCGCCTGAACTGGTCCCGCGGAACCCATTGAAATTCCGTTACGCACCGGTAAGTTGACCTCCGTTCAGCCCCCTGCGACCGGGAGCCGTCATGGGCGTACGCAAGGATCTGAAACGGGCGAAGCGGCGCGCCGACCTGGCCTCCCGCACCGAGGTCGAGCTGGTCAGGGACGAACACGGCGCGGTCCGCGAGGCCCGCACCGCGCCCCTGGCCCCCCGGCCCACCACGGGCAGCACCGCGGACCTGCCCTTCACCAACGCGGCGCAGGCCCCCGACGCCGTACTCCTGCGCCGCAAGGAACACGGCACCTGGCGGCCGGTCACCGCGGCGGCCTTCGCCCGCGAAGTCACCGCCGTCGCCAAGGGGTTGATCGCGGCAGGACTCGAACCCGGCGGCCGGGTCGCGGTCATGTCCCGTACCCGCTACGAGTGGACGGTCCTGGACTTCGCGATCTGGGCGGCCGGCGGCCAGACCGTCCCGATCTACGCCACCTCCTCCGCCGAGCAGATCGAGTGGATCGTCCGCGACTCGGGCACCCGCTTCGTCGTCACCGAGACCGCCGAGAACGCGGACACGGTGACGACGGGCACGGCCGGCCACGAACACCCGCCGTACACCTGGCAGTTGGACGCCGGCGCCCTGGCCGAGCTGACCGCCCTCGGCCGCGACCTCCCCGACGAGGAGGTCACCAAGCGCCGTACCGCTCTCACCCCCGACACGATCGCCACCGTCTGCTACACCTCCGGCACCACCGGACGGCCGAAGGGCTGCGTCCTCACCCACGCCAACCTGCACGCCGAGGCCGCCAACACGGTCGAGCTGCTGCACCCCATCTTCAAGGAGGTCACCCGCCAGGTGGCCTCCACCCTTCTCTTCCTCCCGCTCGCGCACATCCTCGGCCGCACTCTCCAGATCGCCTGCCTGATGGCCCGCATCGAGATCGGCCACTGCCCGAGCATCAAGCCCGACGAACTCCGCCCCGCCTTCAAGGAGTTCCGCCCGACCTTCCTCGTCGGCGTCCCGTACCTCTTCGAGAAGATCCACGACACCGGCCGCGCCACCGCCGAGAAGATCGGCCGCGGCGCCTCCTTCGACCGCGCGGACCGCATCGGCGTCCGCTTCGGCGAGGCGTACCTGAACAGGTTCCTGGACACCGGCAAGGGCCCCACCCTGCCCCTCTACGCCGCCTGGGCCCTCTACGACCTGCTGGTCTACCGCCGCATCCGCAAGGAACTCGGCGGCCGCATGCGCTACGCGATCAGCGGCGGCTCCCCCCTCGACCGCAACCTCAACCTGTTCTTCTACGCCGCCGGAATCATCGTCTACGAGGGCTACGGCCTGACCGAGACAACCGCCGCGGCCACCATCGTCCCGCCCCTCAAACCCCGCCCCGGCACCGTCGGCCTCCCGGTCCCCGGCACCGCGATCCGCATAGCCGACGACGGCGAGGTGCTGATCAAGGGCGGAATCGTCTTCGGCACCTACTGGAACAACCCGGCGGCCACCGACGCCGTCCTCCAGGACGACTGGTTCGCCACCGGCGACCTCGGCTCCCTGGACCAGGACGGCTACCTCACCATCACCGGCCGCAAGAAGGACATCCTCGTCACCTCCGGCGGCAAGAACGTCTCCCCGGCCGTCCTGGAGGACCGGCTGCGCAGCCGCTCACCGGTCGGCCAGTGCCTGGTCGTCGGCGACAACCGCCCCTTCGTCGCCGCCCTGATCACCCTCGACCCCGAGGCGGTCGCCCACTGGCTGTCGGTCCGCAGGATGCCCGCCGACACCCCGCTGTCCGAGGTGGCCCGCGACCCACGCATCCGCGCGGACGTCCAGAAGGCCGTCGACTACGCCAACGAAGCCGTCTCCCGCGCCGAGTCGATCCGCGCCTTCACCCTGGTCGAGGGCGAGTTCACCGAGGACAACGGACTGCTGACCCCGTCCCTGAAGGTCAAGCGGCACGCGGTGCGTGAGGTGTACGGGGACGAGATAGAGGCGCTGTACGTCAAGCCCGACCAGCACAAGTCCCGTTAGCGGACACGGAAAAGCGGGCCGCCGAAGTGCTCGGCGACCCGCTCTCGCGGTGCTGCTGAGGTCAGCTGCCCACGGCGCCGTTGCCGGACAGGACCGGGATGTTGTCCAGGATGTGCGACAGCGGCTCGTCGCCCTTGGCCTGGGTGGAGTTCTCGGTGCACTGCTGGTTCTGCGGGGCCGACAGGACGGGGACGTCCTGCAGGACGGTGACCGGAACCAGGCCGACGATGGAGGCGGCGTTCACCTTGGCCGGCAGGCCGATGCACGGCTTGTTCAGGGTGCCCTGCACGAGCGAGAGCTGGGGGCTCATGTCGCCGTGGGTGGACTGGTTGCCGTAGACCTGCTCGGCGCCGTTGCCATTGGTGGTGGTGACACCGTCGTCGTTGCCGATCGCCAGCGCCTGGGGCGCGGTGGCGGCCGACACACCCGCGACGGAGGCAGCGATCGCGGCGGTCGCCAACAGCTTCTTCATGATTTCGTTCCCTTTCGGAGAGCGGACTCCGTGCAGAGTTTCGGAGAGCGGACTCCGTTGCAGAGCCGCGTGTTGATCAACCCGCGAGAAGTCGTTTGGTTGCGCTTTTTGCCCCGATTGGCGCAGCGCACTCGACGGGCGCGCGCCGCACGGAACGAAGACGGAACAAAGACGGACCCCGCGGAATCAAGACGGAATGGAGAAGGGCATGCAAAAGGGCCGCCGAGAATTCGGCGGCCCGTTCGCGTGTGCCCGGTGATCAGCTGCCGGCGGAGCCGTTGCCGGACAGGACCGGGATGTTGTCCAGGATGTGCGACAGCGGCTCGTCACCCTTGGCCTGGGTGGAGTTCTCGACACACTGCTGGTTCTGCGGGGCCGACAGGATCGGCACGTCCTGCGCGACCGTCACCGGCACCACGCCGACGAGCGAGGCCAGGTTGCCCTTGACCGGCAGACCGACACAGGGCTTGTTCAGGGAGCCCTGGATGAGCGCCATCTGGGGGCTCATGTTGCCGTACGTGGCCTGGTTGCCGTAGACCTGCTCGGAACCGTTGCCGTTGGTGGTGGTGACGCCACCGTCGTTGCCGATGGCCAGCGCCTGGGGCGCGGTCGCGGCCGATACACCGGCGACGGAGGCGGCGATCGCCGCGGCAGCCATAACCTTCTTGATCACTTGCGTGGTCCCTTCTGGAGTAACCCCGTCCACCGGAGCGACCTGCACAACTGGCGCTGGGCCGCATGGTTGCTGCCGTTCACTCCAATGGCCCACGTGGAATCCGACCGGGTGAAGTCACGAAACCTATCCGGCCGCCCCTTGTTGAGGTGGAAGCAGGAATGTGTGCTCCCGTCAGGAAAGGACCGGAGAAATGTTGAAGAAGGCAATGGCCGCAGCCGCGGTCGCGGCTTCTGTCGCCGGAGTATCGGCCGCGACCGCCCCGCAGGCGCTGGCCATTGGCAACGACGACGGCGTCACGACCGTCAACGGCAACGGCGCCGAGCAGGCCTACGGCAATGCCAAGACCAAGGGCGCCATGAGCCCCCAGGGCTCGCTCGTGCAGGGCAGCCTCAACAAGCTCTGCGTCGGTCTGCCGGCCAAGGTCAACGCCGCCTCCATCGTGGGCGTCCTCGTCCCGGTCACCGTGCTGCAGGACGTGCCCGTCCTGTCGGCGCCGCAGAACCAGCAGTGCGCGGAGAACTCCACCCAGGCCAAGGGTGACGAGCCGGCGTCGCACATCCTGGACAACATCCCGGTGCTGTCGGGCAACGGCGCCGTCGGCAGCTGACCCGGGCGACCGATCGACACGGCTCGGGCGGCCCACCGGTTCTCCGGTGCGGCCGTCCGGGCCTCGCCACGAAATTCCCCACCGTTGTTCGAATCCGCCTGACGTTTCTGCGCGCCCGCTTGAGAAGAAGCGTTACTGCTCCTCGTGGGTCAATATGTCAATTCGGCACGGGGCGTTCGAGTGAATTATCCGGTGGCTGATGTTCCGTAGTTTCTTCCGCTGTCTATCCCTCGTTTTGCAGCCTGCAGGTCATGGCGAGCCGCTCCAATGTGCTCGCTCGGTTTCGGCCGTCACCAGAGCATGACCGCAGAGAAGGGAAAGCTCATGAAGAAGACCGCCGCAGTCGTCGCGGGCGTCGTCATGGCCCTCGGCCTGGCCGCCCCGGCCTTCGCCGACGCCGGTGCCGAGGGTGCCGCCATCGGATCGCCGGGTGTCCTCTCGGGCAACGTGGTCCAGGTTCCCGTCCACATCCCGGTCAACGTGTGTGGCAACTCGATCAACGTCATCGGGCTCCTGAACCCGGCGTTCGGCAACGAGTGCGTCAACGACTGACCTCGTAACGCGCAGGCACCAGCCGTTCGGCTGCGTCACAGCCGGCCTCGGACGTCTTTTCCCGGTCCGAGGCCGGCTTTTCCCACTTCTTCTTCAGGCAGGAAGACAACGAGATGCGACAGACCCTGAGCAAGGGAATGGTCGCGGCGGCTGCCGCGACAAGCATTCTGTCCCTGTGCGGCGGCCCCGCCCTGGCCGACACGCACACGGGCGGCGCGGCCACGGACTCACCCGGTGTCCTGTCCGGCAACAGCGTCGAGGTCCCGCTCGACGTACCGGTGAACGCCTGCGGCAACTCCGTCGACGTGGTGGCCGCCCTGAACCCGGCGTTCGGCAACTCCTGTGCCGAGGGCCAGGCCACGCACGGCCGCGCGCACGGCGGCAAGCACCAAGGCCATGGTGGCGGATACGGCGACGACGACTCCGGCTACGGGTCGGACGACGACTGCGAGGACTCGGGCTACGGCTCCGGCGACTCCTGCGGCGAAGACCACACGCCCCCACCCGGCGGCCACCACACGCCCCCGCCCGGCGGCCACCACACCCCTCCGCCCGGCGGTGACCACACGCCTCCCCCCGGTGGGGATCACACCCCGCCCCCCGGTGGCGATCACACGCCTCCGCCTGGCGGCGATCACACGCCTCCGCCTGGTGGCGACCACACGCCTCCGCCCGGTGGGGATCACACCCCGCCTCCGGGCGGTGACCACACGCCCCCGCCCGGTGGCGATCACACGCCTCCGCCTGGCGGCGATCACACGCCTCCCCCCGGCGGCGATCACACCCCGCCTCCCGGTGGCGACCACACGCCCCCGCCGTACACCCCGCCCCCCGGCGGCGGTGACCACACGCCTCCGCCCACCCTGCCGCACACCGGCAGCGAGGCCATGATGGGTGCCGCGGGGGTCAGCGCCGCGATGATCGTGGCCGGTGCCGTGCTCTACCGGCGCGGTCGGGCCGGGTCCCACCGATAGTCGAGCAGTACGAGTACGACGAGCAGTACGAGGTGCCCCGGGTGCCGGACGGTCCGTGTCCGGCACCCGGCGTTCGTCAGCGGCGCACCCGCACCTGGTCCCCACCGCTCGCCGGCGCCGGGATCGCCCCGCCGGCCGGACTGGTCCGCAGCCGGCGCCGAACTCCCCGTACCAGCGCACCCGCCGTGTAGGTCGCGCCGTGCACGAAGCGCATCGCCGGGCCGAAGCCGGCGGCCGTGACCAGGCCCGCCAGGAACAGACCGGGGTGCGAGGACTCGAAGTCGCGGCCGACCTCGGGGGAGCCGTCGGCGACCGCCGCCAGGCCGGTGCGCAGGTCGTCGGAGAGCAGTGACAGTCGCTCTCGGGTCGCGGTGAACCCCGTTGCCGCGATGACGTGTTCGGTCTCCAGCGCGCGCAGCGACCCCACGCTCCGGTCCAGCGCCTCAAGACGCAGCCCGCCCGGTACCGCGCGTGCCGCCGTGACCTCGTGGCCGAGCAGTACCTCGACGCCCGACTCCACCCGGTCCCGTACCCACCAGGCACCCGCCGGGCCGAGGGCGCTCGCGGCGATGCCGGCCCGGGTCCGCTCGGGCAGTCGGTGGAAGAGGCCGGGGCGCTCGGCGTAGAACCAGTTGCGCCAGCCGCAGCCCAGGCCGCTGTGCGGGGAGCGGGCCGACTGCCACCAGGGGCGCACCCACGGCGGCGGTACGTCGTTCCAGCACAGCCCGTCGGCCCGCGCCAACACCCGTACGCGCGTGCCCTGTTCGGCGAGCAGGGCCGCGGTCTCCAGGGCCGCCTGGCCGCCGCCGATGACGGTGACGTCCTTGCCGCGGAAGCGGGCGAGGTCGCTGTGGTGGCTGCTGTGCGAGACGAGGGAGGGGTCGAGGGCCCGCAGTGCCGAGGGGATCTCCACGAACGGCATGACGCCGACCGCCAGCGCGACCGTCCGCGCGTGCAGCACCTGGCCGTCGTCGGTGACGGCCTCGAAGCCGCCGGGGCAGGGCGCGACGCGGGTGATCGTCCGCTCGTCCACCTCCGGCACGGCGTTGCGGGCGAACCAGAGCCCGTACTCGGCGAACATCTCCACCGGGATCGGCTCCCCGTGCCGTGCGGCCACGCCCTGGCCCGCGCAGTACACGTCCAGGCGCCAACGGGCCGCCGGGTCCGAGAGGTTGGAGGCCCACGGCTCCGACTTGAGGAACATGCCGCCGGGCATGTGGTCGCGCCAGGACGCCATCGGCCGGCCGAAGACACGCAGGGTCAGCCCGGCGGCCGCGGCGTGGGACGCGATGGACAGGCCGTACGGGCCCGCGCCCACCACCAGCAGGTCGTACATCAGCAACTGCTCGCTTTCTCGTCGTCGGAGAGGTCGGAGGGGTCGGACAGGTCGGACGGATTCGTGAGGGGGGACAGGCCGGGTGTCGGGGCGGCCGCCTGGTGCACCACGCGGGCGGGTGCCGCCGAGGGGCCGGACACCGCACCGGTGGCGCGCACGCGGTCGCGGAGGCGGGTGGAGACATGGCGGCCCCACAGGGGCCACAGGGCGCGGCCGGGTTCACGGTCGTCGTCGGCGTGCCAGGCCAGCTCGCGGCCGGCGGGGGCGGGGCGCAGCGCGGCGAGCGGCGCGTAGTTCTCCACCACGAACTCCCGCCCGGCCAGCGGCGCCGGCGTCGGCAGCGGACGGTGGGTCAGATCCAGGTGCAGGGCGCGTACGACGTCCAGTCCCGCGCCGTCGCCGAAGAGGCGGAACTGGGCGCCGGGGCGCGGGTTGAAGTCGAGGAGGTGATAGCGGCCGGTGCGGCCGCAGCGGCGGAAGTCGAGGTCGAGGATGCCGCGGTAGCCGAGCTCACCGGTGAGGCGTTCGGCCAGCGCCGTCACCTGCGGGTTGGGCGTCCAGCGGCCCACCGCCGTCAGGCCCGCGCCACGCGGCCAGGCCCGCAGCTTGAGGCCGGCTCCGCCGCCGCGGACGGCGCCCGAGCGGTCGACGTAGCCGTGGAAGAACCAGTCGCGCTCGGGGCCTGGTGGCAGGAACGCCTGGAGCAGGAGTCGGCTGCCCGCCTCCTCGGAGCGCAGGTACAGCTCCCGCGCCTCCTGCGCCGAGCGCACGACGACGGTGCTGCGCAGGCCCGTGCCGGTCGGCACCAGCCAGGGCCGGCTCCACTTGGCCACCAGTGGCAGCCCCAACTGCCAGGCGGCGGTGGCGGCCTGGGCCGGGCTGTCGGGGATCAGCGTGGTCGGGTGCGGGACCTCCAACGCGGCGCACAGGTCGGCCAGTTCGGCCTTGTCGGCGACGCGCCCGGGCACCGCGCCGGGCATCGCCGGCAGCAGGTAGGAGGGCGCGAGTTCGTCGCGCAGCCCGCCCACCGCGACGGCGCTCGCGTCGTCCATCGGGATCAGCACGGCGGGGCGGGCGATCCGGGCGGCCACCCGGCGCAGCGCCACGGCGATGTCCTGGGCGGCCGCGCCCGGGCGCGGCGGTGGGTGCAATTGACGTACAAAACGCGATCGGGAAACGGGACTTCCGGTGGAATCCGCGACCACGTGCACATTCACCCCCACTCTGCCGAGCGAGCGCACGGCGCCGAGTGTGCCGTGGTGAAAGGGATTCCGGTCGATTCGCAGGAGAACCGCGGGGACGCGGATGTCAAACAGCGACACGGGCATTTTTTCTTCTCACTCGAAGGCCGTAGTGGCGGTGGCGTGATTGCCGTTCATATGACTGAGTGTCAGTAAAGGAAATCCGAGAGTGGAGATTCGAGAGTGGAGAAAGGAGCAGGTATGACCCAGCAGCGACGTCCCCGGTCCCGGCGGCTGGCGGTCGTGACGGCCACCGTCGTCGTGTCGGCTGTCCTGGCGTCCGGACCTGGCTTCGCCGCGGGGGTGGTGCGGGTCGCCGATCCTCCCGCTCCGACGCCGACGTCCCCGGCACCCGCGGTGACGCAGCCGGCGGTGGAGGCCCCGACGGCCCCGCAGCCCCTGCCCGTCCAGACCCCGGCCGCCCAGGTCCCAGCCGTGCCGACCCCGGCCGCTCAGACCCCGTCCGTGCCGACCCCGCCGACCAAGACCCCGGCCGCCGAGCCCAAGAAGGACACCCCTGCCTTCGGCGCCTACCTCGACTACGGGGCCCGCGGCGTGGCCCGGATCGCCGAGCTCAGCCGCTGGCTGGGCGGCGCCGAGCTGCGGGTCGGGCACACCTACCTGCCCGGCGACCGCTGGAGCAACATCGAGGGACCGCCCGGGTTCCTCGACGTGTGGGCGGACTGGCGCACCGAGCGGGACGACCGGATGCTCGTCCTCAACGTCCCCATGCTGGAGCGCAACGAGGAGGGCGTGCCCGACTACCAGGTGCGTTCGCTGCTGCGGCAGGGCGCGGCCGGCGACTTCGACCGGCACTTCAAGGCGCTCGCCCAGCGCCTTGTCGACCTGAAGGTGCCGGACACGGTGATCGTGCTCGGCTGGGAGATGAACGGCACCACATACACCTCCCGCTGCGGTCCGGACCCGGAGTCCTGGAAGAAGTACTGGAACAGGATCGTCACCACCATGCGGTCGGTGCCGGGCCAGAAATTCCGGTTCGATTTCACGCCGACGCGCGGCCGGGACGCCGTTCCCTGGACGCAGTGCTACCCGGGTGACGACACCGTCGACATCCTCGGTATGGATTCCTACGACCAGCCGTCCGGGCTGACCTTCGACGAGCAGGTGAAAGAGCCCTACGGACTCCAGGAGCACGTGGACTTCGCCAAATCCCACGGCAAGCCCATCTCCTATCCGGAATGGGGACTCTTCCGCAACGGCGACAACGCCGAGTACATGAAGCGGATGCTCGCCTGGATGGACGAGCACAAGCCGCTGTACAACACGCTGACCGACTACTGCCCGCACGGTGTGTGGCAGTGCTCGTCGAACCCGAAGTCGTCGAAGGTCTACCGGTCCGTCCTCTTCGGCCGCACCGACACCCCGGCCACACCGACCGAGCCCACCACACCCCCCAAGCCGACCGAACCGACCACTCCGACCACACCGCCCAAGCCCAGCACCCCGCCCACCCCGGTGCCCCCGCCCAACTGCTCGCCGATGGACCTCGGCGACTGGGTCGAGTACTGGATCGGCGGCAAGCTGTGCCTGCGCCTGGACTGGTGGTCGCGCAACCGGTGAGTCCGGACCGGCGGCGGGCCGTTCACGGTCCGCCGCCACCGCGCTCCCTCCACGTCCGCACCAGCTCCTTGCCCCGCCGCCGCGCCGCCACGTCACACACGGCCGCCGCGAGCAGCGGGGCGGTACGGCGCCTGGCCAGCAACAGCCTCTGGTTTACGACGGGTTCGGGCCGCCAGTGATGCTTGTACGGCTCGTTGCCGCGCAGCAGGCTCAGCGTCCCCCGGGCATGCTCCGCGCACGCGTCGAGGAGCATCACGGCCACGTCCGCCTTGCGTTCGCGCAGGCACGGGTGGGCGCCGTACAGATAGCCGCCCGCGAGGCGCCGGGACAGCAGGGTGAGATCGACGGCCACCACGTCGTCGTCGAGCCGGAACTCGGTGACGACCGCGTCCCCGGAGCGGACCATCGGCCCGACCGAGCGCACCAGGTGCTCACAGAACCGGGGCCGCAGATGCTCGGACGTCACCTTCCGCCCCTGCCACTGGAGTTGGTGCAGCTCCAGCAGCCGGCGCAGTGCCTTGTCCACGTCGTCCGGTGTCACGACGTGCCGTTCGACGCCGAGCGCGGTCAGCTTGCGCAGTTTGGCGCGGACCCGCTGGGCCTTGCCCGAGGGCAGCCGGGCGACCAGGTCGGTCATCGGCAGCGCGGGCAGCTCCAGGCACAGCGAGTCGCCCACCCGGCGGCGCGGCCCGCGCCAGCACTCGTAGACCCGCTCCGCCGCGCCGCCGGGACGCACCTCGCGCAGGTCGATCAGCGCGGTGCGCGCGCACGCGGCCAGCCCCTCGGTGAGCGCGGTGACGGCCTCCTCGCCGCGCTCCTCGTCCAGCAGGACGTCCCCGTAGTCGGAGATCGCCCCGCCCAGCGGCACGAGCGCGGGCATCGGGCGCCGGACCCGCATCAGCGGTGCCACGCCCACGAGTTCGGTGCCGTCGCGCACCAGGAGCAGCCGGAGCCGGCCGGGCCTGCCGTAGGACAGCCACCACGAGTGCAGCCAGGCGTGGCTCTGGAACGGGGTCGCGGACGGGCAACGGGCGTACAGCCGCGCCCAGTCCGCGCCGAGTTCGGCGAACTCGCCCTCGTCGGTGACCAGTCGGGTCGTGTACGTCACAGCTGGCCGTGGGCTTCGGCGGCGACGGCCGGGCCGGGCACCGAGGCGGGCCGGCCGGCCTCGGCAGTGGCGGTCCGGCGCGGTCGGACCAGCAGCACGAGGCCGCCGAGCAGCCCGCCCGCGCTCGCCCCGACCAGACCGGTCACCGCCGGGGAGGCCGAGGAGGGGGCGGTCGGCTTGGTGGCGCGGGCGAACTGCTGGAGCTCGACGTTGGTGGTGTCCTTGACGTCGTTGGCGTGCCGGGTCAGGGCGCGGGAGACGGCGTTGGCCATGTCGGCGGCGCGGTCCGCGCGTTCGGAGGTGGCGGTGATCGCGACCATCGGGGCGTCCGGCGAGGTCGCCGTCTGCACGCTCGACTGCAGCGTCTTCACCGGCACGCCCGCCCACACCTGCGCGTCCCCGAGCACCGCGAGCTGGGTCGCGACCCGCCCGTAGGCCTGCGCGAAGCCCAGCGCGGAGGCCGGGTCGGACTTCTCGGTGGGGACGGCGACGACGTAACTGGTCGCCGTGTACTCGGCCGGCTGGACCAGGCCGTATCCGCCGCCGAGCAGGCCGCCGGCGAGGGCGCCGGCCGCGACGAGGGTCCACGGGGGCAGGGCCCGGGCGCGGGTCAGGGCGGCGGGACGGCGTGGGCCTGAGGTGTTCTCGGTCATGGGGAACTGGCTCCCTGGGGTGAAGGGGACGGGGACAAGGACGACGACTTCTCGGGGACCGCGGCCGCGTAGACGTTCATCAGCCGGGCGGCGCTGCGGGTGATGCAGTAGTGGCGGGCCGCGTCGGGGGCCGCGCGCGGGCCCGGCTCCGCGGCGCGGGCCGCGGCGATGGCGGCGGCGAACTCCTCGGCCCCGCCCCGCACTTGGCGTGCGCCGGACGCGGCACCGGGAGGCAGGTCCTCGATCGCGGGGCAGGACGCGTAACGCACCGGAAGGCCGGACGCCAGCGCCTCGATGATCGCCAGGCCGAACGCCTCCTCGGGACACGGCGAGCCGAGCAGGTCCATCGCGGCGGTGAGGGAGGGCAGATCGGGGCCGGGCGTGCCGTCGGAGACGTAAGGGCGTTCGCCGGTGAACAGGACCCGGTCGGCGACCCCGGCCTCGTGCGCGATGCGCCGCAGGACGTTCTCCTCCGGGCCGCCGCCGACCAGCAACAGCCAATAATCCTGCGGCAGTTGCGCCAGGGCGTGGATGAGGACGTCGAAGCGTTTGCCCGCCGTGAGCCGGCCGATCCCGCCCACCACGTACGCGCCCTCCGGCAGCCCGAGCCGCTGGCGGGTGCGGTGGCGCCGGACCGGGTCGAAGCCGAAGCGGGTCAGGTCGATGCCGTTCGGGACGACCTCGATGCGCGGCCCGGGCACGCCCCAGCGCTTGAGCCGGTCGGCGACGGTGGGGGAGACGGCGACCGTGGAACGGCCGAGGCGCTCGCTGGCCAGGTACAGCCCGCGCACGCCCGCCGTGAGGCTGCGGCCCTCCATCTGCGAGTCGCCCAGGGAGTGTTCGGTCGCGACGATCCCGCGCACCCCGGCGAGCCGGGCGGCGAGCCGGCCGTAGACGCAGGCCCGGTAGAGGTGGGTGTGCACGAGGTCGTAGCGGCCCGAGCGGATCAGCCGCACCAGCCGGGGCAGCGCGGCCAGGTCGCGGTTGCCGGCCATGCCGAGGTGCGTGACCCGCACCCCGTCCGCGACCAGACCGTCGGCGACCGCGCCCGGGTTGGTCAGCGTCACCACATCGCAGTCGACCGGCAAGTGCCGCAGCAGCAGCCGCAGTTGCTGCTCCGCACCGCCCACGCCGAGCCCGGTGATGACATGCAGCGCCTTCACCGCAGCCCCTCGACGGGACGCCGACGCAGGCGGTGCAGCCGGTACTTGAGGTGGAGGCGTACGGAGGTGTCGTTCTGCCCGATGTGCACGCGGGGGAGCGCGAGCAGGCCGTTGAGCTCGCCGGGGTCGATGGCGCAGGCGTACGCGTACCCGGCGTCCCGTACCGCGTCCATGGCGCGCTGGTCGATCGTCCCGTACGGATAGCAGAAGCCGATGGGCAGCACGCCCGTCAACTCGGCGAGCACGGACCGGCTTTCGGCGACCTCGGCCTTGAGTACGGCGTCGTCCGCCTTGGTGAGGTCGACGTGCGTGAGGCCGTGCGAGCCGATCTCCACGCCCTCGTCGGCCACGCGCCGGATGCCGTCGTCGGTCAGCAGGGGCTTGCGCGGGCCCAGCGGGTCCCAGGCGTTGTCGCCGCCGAGCCGGCCGGGCAGCACGAAGAGGGTGGCGCCGAAGCCGTGGTCGCGCAGCACCGGCAGGGCGCCGTCGAGGAAGTCCGCGTACCCGTCGTCGAAGGTCAGCCCGACCAGGCCGCGGCCCTCGCCGCGGGCCCGGGCGGCGAGCAGGTCGGCCATGGAGACGCCCCGCAGACCGCGCCGACCGAGCCATCTCAGCTGGGCGTCGAGGCGTTCGGGGGTGACGGTGATGCGGTACGGGTCGTCCGAGCAGTCACCGACGGAGTGGTACATCGCCACCCACGGGACCGGGCCGGGCGCGCGGCGGCCGGCGGTGGCTGGGGAGTCAACGGGTGCGGCCATGCGTCAGCCTTCGGGTCGCGGAACGGACGGAACGGAGTGCGGGGACGACACCCTCGGCGTCGAGGGCCCAGCACAGGAGGAGGAAGACGGTGGCCACGGTGACCGTGCCGGCGGCGAGTCCGGGCACGGCGGAGTCGACCCGGCTCGCGACGAAGGCCCCGGCCACCGTGGCGACCACCGCGGCCCGGGCCGGCCTGCTCAGCTCCACCAGCACCCGCCGGGTGCGGATCGGCACACTGCGCGGGCCCATGCCGGCCAGCAGGAGTACGGCGGTGACGGTGATGCCGGCCGCGTTGGCGACGGCGATGCCGCAGACGCCCCACGGCACGAGCGTCCAGGCGCCGATCCAGGACGTCACGACGATGCCGGCGGCCATCGCGACGACCGGGTACCAGGTGGCCCGGCCGGCCGAGAAGTAGGAGCGGACCAGGACACCGGTGAGGGTCTGGCCGAGCAGGCCGAGGGCGTACACGCGCATGACGCTCGCCGTCGCCGCCGTGTCCTGGGCGGTGAACGCGCCCCGCTGGAAGAGGAGTTCGATGATCTGCGGACCGCAGGCGATCACCGTGGCCGCGCCGAGCAGCACCATGGCCGCGGCCAGCGCCAGATCGCGTTCCACGCGGCTGCGGGCCCGCTCGGTGTCGCCGTCGGCGAGCGCCCGCGCGACCACCGGGAAGGTGACCGTGCACAGCATCATCGACAGCGTCATCGGGATCTGCGCGACCTTCTGCGCGTAGTTCAGGTGCGAGATGGCGCCGGAGTGGAGGTTGGAGCCGAGGAAGCGCTCGATGAGCACCTGCGACTGGCGGCACAGGGCGAACAGCAGCACGGTGGCGACGAGGGCGAAATCGATGGGGCGCACGGTCTGCTTGCCGGCGCCCATGCCAGTGTCAACGCCCCCGCCAGTGCCGACGCCAACGTCAGTGCTGGTGCCGGAGTCACCGGCGCCGGCGCCGCCCGCCGCGTTCGCGGTGCTTGGCACGCCCTGCGCGCCGGCGCCCTGCGCGCCGACGCCCGACGAGCCGACGCCCGCCGCGTCGGTGCCCGCTGTGCCCGCACCGGATGCGTCCACGCCGGTCCCGGCCGCACTCGCCGTACTCGCCGAGCCCGCCGCCGACTTCGCCACGCGCCTCAACTGCCGTACGAGGGAAGGCGCCTGGATCGCCACCATCAACAGCCCGCCCACCGCGACCCCGACCGCCGCCGAGCGCACCCCCCAGCGCCCGCCGAGGACGAACATCGCGGTGATGATGCCGGTGTTGTAGGCGACGTAGATCGCGGCCGGGGCCAGGAAGCGGCGGTGGGCGCGCAGGGCCGCGCTGCAGTAGCCGGCCAGGCCGAAGCTCAGGACGCAGGTCGCCGTCAGGCGGGTGCAGTCCACCGCGAGGGAGCGGTCGGGCAGGCCCGGGGCGAGGGCCTCGACCACCCAGGGCGCGGCGGCGGCCAGGAGGGCGCCGACCGCGACGAAGGCCAGCGAGAGGCGGGGCAGCGTGGTGGCGACCAGGGCGCGCACCGGGTCGCCGGGGGCGCCCTGCGCGCGGCGGGCCAGGGCCAGGCTGAACGCCGGGATCAGCGCGAAGGCGAGGCCGTCCTCGATCAGCAGCGTGGCCGCGAACTCCGGCACGGTCCACGCGACCAGGAACGCGTCCGTCTCGCTGCCGGCCCCGAACAGCCGGGCCAGCGCCTGGTCGCGGATCAGCCCGAGCAGGGCGCCGGCGATGGACATCGCGGCCGTGACGAACGCGGCCTTGGCGAGGAACCCGCGGGAGACGGGGGCGAGTTCGGTGACGCTGTCGGACTGCGCCCGGGCCGCGGGGACGGCCGCCTTGGCGTCGGCGTCGGTGTCGGCGTCGGTCCCCGGGGTCCGTGAGGGCGTCACTGTCATCGCGCGGCGGCTTCCTCGGCGCGCGCGGCGACGGGGAGCGTGGCGGCCGGTGCCCGGTCCGAGCCGCGGGCGCCGACCAGCGACCACCAGGCCACCAGCCCGAAGCACACCGCCGTCAGCACGGTCGAGGGGCCGCCGATGTCTGCGTACACGAAGTCGATCAACTGCCAGACCAGCAGGCCGCACGCGACGAGCGCGCAGTCGAGGCCCTTGCCCGTGCGGCGCGCTCGCCACAGGCCGTGCAGGCCGCAGACCAGCAGGGCCAGCCAGCTGCCCGCGAGGGCGAGCAGGCCGATGAGGCCCTGTTCGGCGAGGACCAGCAGGTACATGTTGTGCGGGGAGAGCAGGGGCTGCTTGCGGAAGGCCGCGCCCGCGCCCTCGGTGTCGCTGCCGGCGGACAGGGCGAGGGAGGCGTGCGCGTCCCGGTGTTCGGGGAAGCCCTTCAACCCGACGCCGGTGAGCGGCTGTTCGCGCCACATGTCGACGGCCGCCGCCCACATCGTGTACCGGTCGACGACCGACTGGTCGGGGGCGTCGGTGACTTGAGTGATGCTGTCGATCCGTTCCTGCAGCATCGCGGAGCCGACCCCGAAGCCGCCGACCAGGATCACCCCGGCGGCGACCGCGACCGCGCCCACCTTCAACGCCCGCCGCAGCCCGGCCAGTACGAGCTGCACCAGACAGGTCGCGGCCGTGGCGATCCACGCCCCGCGGCTGAAGGACAGGGCGAGCGGGATCAGCAGGGCGAGCGCGCAGCCGACGGCAATCGCCCGCTGCCGTACGGAAGTTCGGCCGACAGGCCCCAGTGCCAGGCCCAGTGCGCAGATCAGTCCGAAGGAGACGACCGTGGCCATCCCCATCACGTCGGCCGCGCCGAAGGTGCCGACGGCCCGGATCTCCTCGCCCTGGTAGGAGGCGCCGGTCCCGGTGACGAACTGGTGCACGCCGATCGTCCCCTGCCACAGCGCGAGGCCGACGAACGACCAGGCCAGCAGGCGGAAGTCGCCCCGGTCGCGGACCAGCAGCACGACGGCCGCCGGGACCAGCACGAAGACCTGGAGGTAGCGGCCGAGGCCCCCGATCCCCTCGCCCGGCGAGGCCGCCCCCATCGCCGCGATCGCGAGCCCGATCACCGGCAGGCCCAGGACCACGGCGGAGGTACGGGTCAGGGGGCGCCGGCGGTCCCGGACCAGCCGGATCCCGCAGTACAGCACCACCAGCGCGGAGACCGCGTCGGCCGGGCCCGCGCCCCCGTCGCCGCCGGGCGCGAGGGGCAGTCCGAGCAGGGCGATCACGGCGATCACCGGGAGGACGGGGGACCACTCCCGCACCCTGGGCAGGGTCAGCGCGTGGCTCATCGGCTCAGCTTCCCGTCGGACGCACGAGTGAGGCGGCGGTGCGCAGGAGGATGCAGATGTCCTGCCACAGCGACCAGTTGTCGATGTAGGCGTTGTCGAAGCGGGCCCGGTCTTCGATCGAGGTGTCACCGCGCAGCCCGTGGATCTGGGCGAGCCCGGTGATGCCGGTCCGCATCCGGTGGCGTGCCGCGTAGCCGGGGTAGGTCTTGCTGAACTGGGCGACGAAATAAGGGCGTTCGGGTCTCGGCCCGACCAGGCTCATGTCGCCCCAGAAGACGTTCCACAGCTGGAGCAGCTCGTCCAGGGAAGTGCGGCGCAGGAAGCGGCAGAACCACGACATGCGGTGCTCGTCGGCCACGCTCCAGCGGGTCGCCGACTCGTGCTCGTCGACCGGGCGGTGGGTGCGGAACTTCAGCAGCGTGAAGGGGCGCCCGTCCTTGCCGATGCGCTCCTGCCGGAAGACCACCCCGGGCCCGTCGCTGAGCCGCAGCACCACCGCGCACACCAGCAGCAGCGGACTGACCAGCGCCAGGAGCGTTCCGGACACCAGCACGTCCAGCGCCCGCTTGCCGACACTGCCGCGCCGCCGCCCGTAGCCCATGTCGAGCCGCCGGCAGGAGAACCCGGCGAACTGGTGGTTCGAGGCGTACGACGGTGAGTCCGCGTCGACCTCCCACACCGCGCACCCCGACTCGGCGAGCGCGCGCAGCAGCGGCCCCTGCTGGGTCCGTACCGAGGGATGCACGCAGAGCACGTCCCGTACGCCGTTCTGGATGAGCGCCCGCTGCACCTCCTGACCCGTCGTCAGAACGGGCAACCCGTCGGTGCCGTCAGGGTGTTCGGCGACGATGCCGACCGGCAGCACGCCACTGCGCGGGTGGCGCAGGACGGACGCGGCCACCCGCTGAGCGGTCGCCGCCGGGCCGATCACGAGGGCGGTACGGGGGCGGGTCAGCCGGGCCGTGCGGCGGCGCCAGTGCACCAGACCGCGGCCTGCCGAGGCCGCCGCCGACTGGATCAGGAAGCCGAGCAGCAGGGTGCGCGCCGAGAGCGCGTGCTGCGGGGAGTGCGCCGCGACGAGCGACGCGAGCGCCATCCAGGACACCGCGATCCGGCCGCAGACGGCGGGCAGTTCGTCCAGCACGCCCGGCACCGGCCGGGGTACCTGGGTGCGCAGCAGCATCGACGCGGCGACCAGCACCGCCATCAGCAGCGGGCCGTGCGGGACTCCGAGGAAGACGAGGGCGCCGACCAGGGCGGCGGCGAGGTCCGCGGCGAGCAACGGCACCGGGGACGCGGGCCGGGCCGGCGGGCGGCGGGCGGGGAACCGGAAACCGGCGGTGGTGCCGCGCGGCATGACCGAGAGGGGTGAGAATCCGAGATCCCGTGGCTGCCCGCCGGGCGAGGGGACCGTACTTTCCGCAGTCACGAGGGGATGGACTCCCTGCACTCGGTGGGCACGACGGGTGCGGTGGGCGCGGTGCCCAGCAGCTCGCGGTACACGGCGGCGACCGCCTCGGCCGCGTGCCGCACGTCGTGCGTGGACAGGACGTATCGGCGCCCGTGGTGGCCGAGCGACTCGCGCAGCAGCGGGTCGAGCAGCAACTCTGCGCACGCGTCGGCGAGTTGGGACGGGTCGTTCGGGGGTACGAGACAGCGCGGCGCCAGCTCCGGCGGCAGGCTCTCCCGGGCGCCGTCCACGTCGGTCACCACCACGGGCCGCCCGCAGGCCATCGCCTCCAGCGGCGCGAGCGCCATGCCCTCCCAGCGCGAGGGCAGCACCACCAGATCGGCGGCCTGGTACCAGGGGACCGGATCGGCGACGGCCCCTGTGAAGACCACGGACTCGGGGGCGCGCGCGGCCAGTTCGGCACGGTCCGGCCCGTCCCCGACCAGTACCAGCCGGGCCGCGGGCACCCGCCCCACCACGGCCTCCCACGCCTCCAGCAGAACGTCCTGCCCCTTCTGCCGGCACAGCCGCCCCACACAGACCACGAGCGGAGCCGCTGGATCCCCGCCGGGCAACAGCGTCGCCCGTACGGTGTCCACGGCCGCGGGGTGGAAGCGCTCGGGATCGATGCCGTTCGGTACGACCGTCCAGCGGCCGTCGATCCCGGCGTGCACGCCGGTCGCGCGCTCCCCTTCGCTCACACACACCACCCGGGAGGCCCAACGCGCCCCCCACCGCTCCCACCTGAGCGCCAGCGCCGCCGTGCTCCCGCCGACCGCCTCGAACGACCAGGCGTGCGGCTGGAACACCGTGGGGATCCGCCCCCGCACCGCGAGCCGCCCGGCCAACCCGGCCTTGGCGCTGTGCGCGTGCACCAGATCGGGCCGTACGTCCGCGAGGACGCGGCTCAGTCGGCGTACCTCTCCGACGAGAGCCGGTCCTGGCGAACGCGCCGCCTCCCAGTGCCGTACATCGGCGCCCAGCGACCGCAGCCGGTCCGTGAGCGGGCTCTGCGGACAGGCGACGGTGACGTGCAGGCCGGCTGCGAGCTGAGCCCGCGTCAGGTCCGTGACGACACGGGCGACCCCGCCGTCCACCGGCTGGGTGAGGTGCAGGACCCGTGGCCGAGGGTCGGGTGCTGACAGGTGCATTGCGCGGTTTCCTCGCTCACGGACGGCGCTCGGGACTGCGGGCGGGAACGCGCCTCACTGCTGTGCGTCGACGGCCGCGAAGAGCACGCCGGCCCATGCCGCGTCCCGCTGGGAAACGAGCCGGAAGGCCAGCTGGTCACCGCCGCGTCGCAGAGCGCTGCCGATATCGAACACATCGGAGTCGTAGCCGAGCGTGTTCGAGTACGCCGGAACCCGGGATTCCGAGGCCGTGCCGGGCTGCGAGATGGTCGAATTCAGTACGTCGTCACCGGGATTGGCGGAATCGGCCAACGGGGTGTTCGAACCACGGTTGGTCGACAATGTGATCGAATCACCGGTGCGTGCGCGGTCGCCGTTGTACGCGACGAGCCCGACCCGGCCGCCGGCACCCTTCGGAATCCGCGCGCCGCGCAGCCGGATCTCGCGGCCCGCGCCGGGCTCCAGCGAGTCGAAGCCGTCCCACAGCGACAGCCGCCGCAGCGGCTCCGCCGCGTTCTCGTACGCCACCACCAGCGTCCAGCCGCCCCACGCGCCGGCGGCCGACTTCCCCATCGCCACATTGACCTGCGCCACGGTGTACAGGCCCGAACTGCTCTCCCGGACCAGCTTGGTGACGTCCGCCGAGGCCTGGAACGCGTCCGCGCCCTTCGCCACCCGGTGCCCCACGACGGTGTCCGCGAGGACCTGCTTGTACTCCCCGCCGGGCTCCGCGATCAGCACCCGCCCGTTGTCCTTCGGCGGCTTCTGCTCGCCCACCTTGAGGTTGCCGCCCCAGTACAGGCGCGCGTACGTCACCCGGGCGCCCTGCGGCAGCCGGACCTCGGCGCGGGAGGAGTTGTACGTGTTCGGGTCGCGGTCGACATCGACGTAGAACATGTCGAAGTCGCCGTTCGCGCCCCGGCCGCCCTCGCGGACCGCCGGGCAGGCGGGGGCGCTCCTGGTGTCGCCGGTGCGGCAGCTGATGGCCGCGTTGGCCGCGCGGACGATGCCGCCGTGCTGCACCGCGTGGTAGCGCTCGGCGAAGGGGAGGCGCGGTGCCTCGGTGGCGGGCGGCGCGGCGGCCCGCGCGCCCCCGGGTACCCAGATCGTCGCGAGGGCGAGGACTCCCACCGTCGCGCGGCGCAGCGGCGGACCCAGAGAAATGCGCATGACCGGGTGGCCCTTTCGGGAAGTCAGGGGGCGTCATGAATGCGATTTGCTTGCAATAGGGGTGTGTGAGGAGGTGCGCAACTCTAGCCGCTATGCGTATTAATCCGGCGAAACATGACATGTGTGTCGGAATGGTGAAGGGGCCCTCTTTTCGGGATCACTCCATTGGCGGCACAACCCGCGTGGGCGTCGCGCGTTGACACAGCGCCGGGTGTCCGCCCGGATGTTTGTGTCAACCCCCAAGGAGCACCTCTCCATGTCGCGTATCGCGAAGGGCCTGGCCCTTACCACCGTCGCCGCCGCGGCCGTCGCCGGCGGCGCCGGCATCGCTTCCGCCGACAGCGACGCGCACGGCGCTGCCGCCCACTCCCCGGGCGTGCTGTCGGGCAACGTCGTCCAGGTTCCGGTCCACGTGCCGGTCAACGTCTGCGGCAACACCGTCAACGTCATCGCGCTGCTGAACCCCGCGTTCGGCAACGAGTGCGCCAACGACTGACGTCTGTCGACGCAGCGCAACACCCCGAGCCGGCCGTCCTCCCGTGGTTCCATCACGGGCGGGCGGCCGGTTCTTGTTGCCCCGAATGGGGGGTGGGGTGCCGGACTTGGCGTGCACCCGTCGACGCGCTTCTCACCAGGGAGGACGTCGGAGGCGCCGGGATCGGGGCATAGCTGGGCGTGCTCGTTCGGTTGCAGAGTGCAGTGAGCGCTTTCACGGTGGGCACAAGATCCGACGCACCACCGAAAGGAACACCCATGCGTGCTCTGCCCGCACGGCGTATCGCCTCCACCGCGCTCAGCGCCACCCTCCTCATCGGCCTCGCCGCACCGGCGGCCGTCGCGGTCGACGCCTACTCGACCCGGGAGCAGAGCGTCCGGGCCGCGGCGCATGCGCCCGTCCCCGGCGCGGACGCGCTCCTCGCCCAGGTGAAGGGCCTGGGCAACCTCGGCGCCGTGCTCACCCCGGTCACCGACCTGCTCAACGCCGTGCTCGCCGCCGACAACGGCCAGCTCTCCGCCGACCAGGCGACCAAGCTCGGCGACGCCGTGAAGGACGCCATCGCCAAGGTCACCGCCGCGGCCCCGGCCGCTCCGGCGGTTCCCGCGGCGCCTGCCGTCCCGGCGACTCCGGCGCTGCCCACGACGCCGGCCCTGCCGGCCGTGCCGACCCTGCCCGGGCTTCCCACCACGAAGAGCGGCGGCGACGTCGAGGCGGACGACGCCAAGGCTCAGGCGCAGGCGCCCGCCGACCTCACGGCCGACGCCCTCGCCGCCCTGCAGAAGGCGGTCACCACCCTGCTCGCGGCGGTCACCTCGGGCGATGTCGCCCAGGTCGTCCCCGCGGTCACCGGCGTCCTGACCGGCCTGGTCAACGTCCTCGCCGCCACCCTGCTGGCCGGTGGCCTGCCCGCCCCGAGCCTGCCCGGACTGCCGGCCCTGCCCGCCCTGCCGGCGGCACCCGCGCTCCCGGTGGCACCGCCGGCGCTGCCCGCGCTGCCGACGAGCTGATCCCGGGCGCGCGCCGACCGGCGTACGCCTGCGGGCGGATGCCGAAAGACGTACGCCGACGGGCGCGTGCCGAAAGGCCGTCCGGCCGATCCTTTCCGGGTCGGCCCGGCGGCCTTTTCATATGAGGATGAGAAACGCCGATCGGACGCACCGTTCATTCGGGTGGGCCGCAGAAAGTTTCTGCTTCCGGGGTTTCCCGCCCCGTGGGAAGTCGTTAGGCACGGCGTCAGAATTCCACCTGGTGACGTGAGTTGCCGAAGAAAGGAACCCGAACCCGATGAAGTCCCTGAAGGCCGCCGCAGTCGTTGCCGGTTCCGTGGCCCTCGTCGGTGCCGCCGCGCCCGCGTTCGCCTACAACGCCTCCGATGTGACGCCCACCAGCCTCAACGGTGCGGTGAACACGCTCACCAGCGGTCGCGTGGACCCGGTCGACGTCATGCCGCTGCAGCACCAGTCGAACGCCCTCGACACCGAGAACAAGGACTCGCTGCTCAACACCGTGAAGGGCGCGACCGCCGCGCTGAACAACACCGGTGGGCTGCTCGGCGGGCTTCCGCTGCAGAAGTGACGTAATTCCGGCGGCGTTTGTCGGGGATTCCCGGCGTTTCCCTACGTTTCCCGGCGTTTCACCGATAGGGCCGATTCCCCCCGGCGGACTCCAGGCCGAGTCCCCACCGCGCGGAGTCGGCCCTCGGTGTGTGTTCGAGCGCCGTCCCCCGTTCGTGTGGACACGGCGGGCACGATCGCCCGGTCGGGTGATGAGGCGTCAGGGGGTCTTCCGGAGCGTCGATAAGGTCGCGCGGTGACCTCAACCTCAAGCGAAACCCGTCCGTTCGGCGCCGCCGACCTGGGCACGCTCGTCGTGCTTGCCTGGAGCGGCGAGGCCCCCGACGGCGACATGCCCTATCTCCTCGCCTATCCCCTCGGGGACGCGCCGAACGGCCCCGAGGCCTCCTCCGCCGCCGTCGCGCAACTGCTCAAGAACGCCGGGCTGCCCGTCGGCGGAGAGCTCGTCGACGCCGCCACCCGGCCGAGCCTGCCGGTCAGCATGCTCGTCGAGGGCGGCCAGGCCGTCGTCACCATGCCGGGCTGCAACGCCCAGTGCGTCCCGCCGCCCGAATGGCTCGCGGCCGTCGAGGAACGCGGCTACGCCTACCTGGTGTTCACCACCCGCCCCTGGCCCGAGGCCGAGCCGGGCAAGCCCCTGGAGGCCGACGCGCTGGCCGCCTTCGCGGGCTCCGAGGAGACCCTCGACTCGGCGGCCCACGTCGTCCTGCCGGCCCGCAAACTGCGCGGCTGACGCGGGGACTTGAGCCAGCGGCGACCGGGGTCTGCCCCAGGCCCCGGCCCGCCGACGTGCCCGGTCGGACTCGCCGGACCGCTCCAACTGGTGGGACTTCTCGACAAGCTGACTACTGCTGCACCCGGGCGAAACTTGAACTGATGGCGTCGGCAGCCTCGTTACTCGGTACGCACGCAGAGCCCTCCGACCGTCCGAAAGGGACCGTACCCGAGATGAAGTCGACCACCCGAGGAACCCTTGCCGCCGTCCTGACCGGCGTCGCGGCCGCCGTGGGCGCCGCCGCGACCCCCGCCGCCGCGGTCGGCACGGTCCCCGTCCCCGTGCCGCTGGAGGGCGCCGAGCAGGCCCTCAACATCGCACTGCCCAAGGTCGGCGGCGAGATCCCCGTGCCCATGCCGGGCAAGCCGGACGGACCGCGGTACGTCGAGGGCCGCCTCATCCCCGAGCACGTCATCCCGCAGCTGCCGGTGCACGGCGGCCTGCCCGGTCTCGGCCTGCGCGCCCCGCTGCCGCACGTCCTCGGCGACGACTTCGACCACGTCGGCCTCCAGACGCCCGCCTCCGACCTGCGCACCCTCGCGCCGGGCCTGTCCGTGGACGCCCCGCTGACCCCGCCGAACGCCGACAACGCCGGGCTGCCCGACCTCAAGCTCCCGCAGGCGGGCGTGCTCGCGCCGGTGCTGCAGACCGTGCCGGGCGCGAACCTGGGCCTCGGCCCCGGCCTGTAGAGGCACACAGGCGCCACCGGAGCAGGGCCCGACGGCCCGCCAAGCAGCGCGAATCGATAGAACAGGGGCCGACGGGCCCGGGCCGCCGCGACGGGTCCGGGCCCGTCGGCCTGTCCGGACCCGGACACCCCATGAGCCGTACGACGTGACCGCGCGGGCCGTCCGGCGGTTACCGGGGTGGAAGGACGGACCCGACGAAAGGCAGGCCATGGTCGTCAGCGTGGGTGGAGTACCCGTGGGAGCGGAACCGGCACCGAAGGGCCGTACGAGAGGCGGGCCCGCGCAGGGCACCCGACGGGACGTGCTGCGCGGGCTGTTGGTGCCGGCCGTGGCCCTGGCCCTCGCGCCCGTCGTCGCCGCCTCCCGGCCCGTGCACGACGAACCCCGGCCCGGGGACGGCGCGTTCGACGAGACCTACCGGGGCCGGCACATCGTCGGTGTCCCGACGGCCGCGGCGCACGCCTCCGACCGGAACGTCCACTGGGAGGTCACCGTCGACGGCCGCCCGCTGCACCTGATGCGCCGGGCCGACGGCACCTGGCTGAGCATGGTCGACCACTACCGCTCGTACCCGACACCGCTCGCGGCGGCCCGGGCGGCGGTCGATGAACTGGGCCCCGGTGAGCAGCTGCGCGATCTCGCGCCGGGGCCGATGAGCGGGGGGAAGATGCACATGGGGGGCGAACATGGCGTACACGCGTAAGGACGTCAGCACACTCACGGCCGCCGAGAAGAAGCGGTTCGTGAAGGCGATGCTGGAGGTCAAGAGGCGGGGGGAGTACGACGAGTTCGTACGGACGCACATCGAGTACTACACGGCCGACGGCGAGGACGGGCTGCGGGCGGCGCACATGACGCCCTCCTTCCTGCCCTGGCACCGGCAGTTCCTGCTGGAGCTGGAGAAGGCGCTGCGCCGGGTCGACTCGTCGGTGTCGGTGCCCTATTGGGACTGGACGCGCAACCGCACGGCGACCTCGGCGCCCTGGACCAAGGACCTGCTCGGCGGCAACGGGCGGCGCTCGGACCACCAGGTGACGACCGGTCCCTTCGCCTACGGGACGGGCAACTGGACCATCAAAGAGGGCGTCACCGACGGGGAGTTCCTCACCCGCGACCTCGGCCGGGCCCGGGACCCGATGGCGCTGCCGACCAAGTCCGAGCTGGAGTCGGCGCTCGCCGAGCCGGTGTACGACTTCGCACCCTGGGACTCCACGCTCACCAAGGGGTTCCGCAACAAGCTGGAGGGGTGGGGGACCGGGCGCGGCACCGTCTCCTGGCGCAACCACAACCGGGTCCACCGGTGGGTCGGCGGGGTCATGCTCGGCGGCGCCTCCGTCAACGACCCGGTCTTCTGGCTGCACCACGCCTTCGTCGACCTGCAGTGGTCCCGCTGGCAGAGCCGCCACCGCGGCGCGCGCTATCTGCCGGCCACCCCGCCGGGACCGGCCGACCGGCAGCACGGTCGGATCGTCGCCCGGCGCGAGAAGATGCCGCCCTGGGACGTGACACCGGAGTCGCTGGAGGACGTCAGCCGGATCTACCGGTACGCGTAAGGGCCGTATCCATCGCCTGGACACGGGGAGAGCCCCGGCGCTCGAGGTGCCGGGGCTCTTCCGTGGGTACTGCGGTACTGCTGGTACGACCGGTCGTACGACTGTGGGTCAGCCGCCGTAGCCGTAGCCGCCCGGGCCGGGGTGACCACCCTTGTGGTCGCTCAGGTTGGCGCAGCTGTTGCCGAAGACCGGGTTCAGCAGGCCGATCACGTTGACGGTGTTCCCGCACACGTTGACCGGGATGTGGACCGGGACCTGCACGACGTTGCCGGACAGCACGCCGGGCGAGCCGACGGCCTCGCCCTGGGCGCCGGCGTCCGCCATGGCCAGGCCGGTCCCGCTGAGGACCACGGCACCGGCGCCGAGGGCGACGGCGGCCGTCTTCGCGATGCGAGACATCACGTTCTCCTTTGTACTCGAGGAGTGCGCCGGCACCACTAGCCGTCGCACTTCCCGTTCAACGCCTCCGCTGACAGGTGGTCACGGTCGTTCATCCCAGTCGTCGTACCGGTTTCCCGTCCAGGAAGGCCCGGATGCCCTCGACCGCCTGTCCGTAGTACGTCTCGTAGTTCGCGCGCGACACATAACCGAGGTGGGGCGTGGCGAGCAGCCGGGGTGCCGTGCGCAGGGGGTGACCTGCGGGGAGGGGCTCCACGTCGAAGACGTCGACGCCCGCTCCCGCGATCCGGCCCTCGTGGAGCGCGGCGAGCAGGGCGTCCTGGTCGACGATCGCCGCGCGGGAGGTGTTGATCAGATACGCGGTGGGTTTGAGGAGGGCGAGTTCGGCGGGGCCGAGCAGGCCGCGGGTGCGGTCGCTCAGGGCGAGGTGGACGGAGACGAAGTCGCTGTCGGACAGCAACTCCTCCTTGGAGGCCGCGAGTTCGACACCCACCTCCGCCGCGCGCTCCGCGGTCAGGTTCTGACTCCAGGCGCCGACCCGCATCCCGAAGGCCAGCCCGACCTGCGCCACCTTGCTGCCGATCTTCCCCAGGCCCAGCAGTCCGAGCCGCCGCCCGTGCAGGTCGGCACCCACCGTCCGCTGCCAAGGCCCGCCGGACCGCAGGGAGTTGCTCTCCTCGACGATCCCCCGGGCCAGCCCGAGCAGCAGCGCCCAGGTCAGCTCCACCGGCGGGGTCGAGGAGCTCGCCGTGCCGCACACGGTGACGCCGTGCGCCTCGGCGGCGGCGTAGTCGATGACCGTGTTGCGCATGCCGGAGGCGATCAGCAGCTTCAGCCGGGGAAGGCGGGCGAGCAGACCGGCCGGGAAGGGGACGCGCTCGCGCAGGGTGACGACGATGTCGAACTCGGCCAGGGCAGCGGCCAGTTGATCCCCGGAGTCGAGGTGCTCGGAGAAGGACACGACGTCCACCCGGTCGGCCACGGACGACCAGTCGGCCAGTTCGGTCGCGACCTGCTGGAAGTCGTCGAGCACAGCACAGCGCAGGCGCACGTCGGGTCCTCTCCTCGGCTCACCGGTACAGATCACCCATGGTCGCGTACGAGGTCGGTGGCCGCGTCGACCGGTGCGTGCTCCTGCGCGGGGGAGGCGGCGGCCTTGGTGAGGGGCTCCCGGCGCCGGCGGAGCAGCACCGCGGCGACCACGGCGGCGAGCAGGGCCAGGGTGCCGGCCACGAGCAGGCAGAGCTGGAGGCCGTCCAGGAAGGCCTCGCTGAGGGCGGCCAGGGCCCGGGGCTGGTCGGCGCCCAGGTCCAGGCCGGCCGCCGCGCCGAGGCCGCCCTGGTCCACCGCCCCGGTGACCGCCTCGACCGCCGGCCGGCCGAGGCCCGCGTCGGTGAGGTGCCCGGGCAGGGTGTCGGTGGCCCGCGTGGTCAGCAGGGTGCCGAGGACGGCCGGGCCGAGGGCACCGCCGACCTGGCGGAAGGCGTTGTTGCCGGCCGCGGCCATGCCGGCCAGGTGGTGCGGCACCGAGCTGACGGCGGTGGCCGTCATCGGGGTGATCACGCAGCCCAGGCCCAGACCGAGCAGCGCCAGCCGCCAGGCCAGCGAGCCGAACGACGTGTCGGCGTCGATGCCGGTGAGCGCGAACAGCGCGCCCGCGGTGAGCAGCAGACCGGCGGTGATCATGACGCGGGGTGCGATGCGGTGCATCAGACGGCCCGCGACCGGGCCGACGAGGAGACACACGCCGGTGACCATGAGCAGCCGGTAACCGGCCTCCAGCGTGTCGAGCCGCTGCACCATGCCGAAGTACAGGCTCAGCACGAAGAAGAAGCCGATCAGCCCCAGGAAGCTGATCATCGCGACGAGCGTGGTGGCGCTGAACCCCGGGCTGCGGAACAGCGACAGATCCAGCATCGGGCTCGTGCTGCGCCGCTCGGCCATGACGAAGGCGACACCACTGACGACCGCGACGAACAGGGCGAGCAGCACCTTGACGTCCGTGAAGGACACGGCGCCGCCCTCGATCACGCCGTAGACCAGAGCCGTGACGGCGAGCGCCGCGGTGAGCTGGCCGGGCCAGTCGAGGCGGCGGGCGGCGGCGCCGGGAGCGCGGGAGTCGACGAGTGTGCGGGCGGCGATCGCCATGGCGAGGAGGGACACCGGGAGGGCGGGGAGGTAGATCCAGCGCCAGCCGGCGTGGTTCAGGATCACGCCGGCGATCAGCGGGCCGACGGCGAGCGCGGCCAGCAGGGCGGACGCCCACAGGCCGACGTACTTGCCGCGTTCGCGCGGGTCCGGGACGGCGTGGCTGATCAGCGCGAGGGTGGTCGGCAGCAGGGCGGCCGCGCCGATCCCGGCGAAGGCCTGGCCCACCCACAGCACCTGGACGGAGTGCGCGCACAGGGCGACGGCCGCGCCGACGGCGGCGAACGCGAGGCCCGCCTGGAAGACCTTCTTGCGGCCGTGTACGTCGCCGAAGACGCCGGCGGTCAGGATGAGGGCGGCCATGGGCAGCACGAACGCGTCGGACACCCAGGAGAGTTGGGAGGTCGACGCGTGCAGCGCGCGCTGCACGGTGGGCAGGCTGACCGAGACGGTGGTCACCGGCAGATAGGCGACGAAGACGCCGACGCAGGCCATGACGAGCGTGGCCGCCCGCCGCTCGACCGGCGGACCCGCCGTGGTCGTGACGTTCACTGAATTCTCCCTTTGCGGTGCCGGGCACCGGGTCGGTTGTTCCGGCCGACACTCTGGGGCGGGGTGCCGCGTCGGAGCGGGCCACGGGGCGCGAAAACCTGGGAATCCGACATCCGGAACCGATAATCAGCGGATTTTCGACAGCCGTTCCGGTGGCCTGTTCGACGGCCTTGACATTCAACGTCCGCCGTGGACAAAGGAATTCACCGGATAACAATTCGGCAACCCTATGCCTATGGGTGTGTTAGGCCTTCGGACGTGTGAATGCCGTTGATTCCGGGAAATCGAGCCTTCGGGGGACTGTCTCCGCGTCCGTCCGTGTCCGTCCACGTCCGGCCTTCAAAGGTTGCGCAAGTCATGAACCATTACACTCGCCAGTCCTCAACCAACGGGGGAGACATGGCAGATCCGGGGCCGTCGCAGGAGAGCGACGCGGTGCTGTTCGAGCGGGTGCTCGACCAGGCCCTCGAACGCGTCGACGGGTCGGTGGACCGGGAGTGGCTGCGGGTCAGGGCGCTGGACGAGCGCGCCGGCATCGTCGCCGCGGCCAGGGCGAACGGCTCCGACGGGGTCCAGAACCTGCTGGTGATGCTGATTCCCGTCCTGTCGGCGGTGGCCGCGGTCGTCCTGCTGATCGCCGGGTACGGCATGCGCGTCTTCGCGGACCGGCCGTATGTCGGCGGCGGTCTGATCACGGCGGCGCTGCTCGCCGGGGCGGTGGCCGTCGGGGTGGCGGTCGGTGATCTGGGGTGGCTGCTGGTGGCCGCGGCGCGGAGCCGGCCGCTCGACGACGCCGGTGAGGGCGGCCGGGGCGGCGACGGCCGGGGCGGCGAGGCCTGGGAAGCGGCCTTGCTGGAGCGCGGGATGGTGCCGTTCCTGCAGAGGTGCCTTGAGGAGGCGCGGGCGGGTGGGCGCGGTGATCGCGCCGTACGCGGTTCCCGCGCCCCGTAGGCCGCCGACGGCCGTCGCGTCAGGCGCGGCGCGTGTTGCCGAACAGCAGGCGGTAGGCGATGAGCAGGACCAGTGAGCCGGCGACCGCCGAGCCCCAGGTGTAGAGGTCGAAGAAGTGGTTCTCCACCGGGCGGTCCAGGAAGCGGGAGGAGAGCCAGCCGCCGACGAAGGCGCACGCGATGCCGATGAGGGTGGTGCCGATCAGGCCGCCCGGGTCGCGGCCGGGCAGCAGGATCTTGGCGATGGCTCCGGCGAGCAGGCCGAGGATGATCCAGCCGATGATGCCCACGTCGTTGTCCTCCAGTCAGGGTTGCTCAGTCAGTCAGGGTTGCCCAGTCGGTTGCTTGGTTGCGCAACCCTAAATCGCATACCCCGATCCATCGCCCGTGCTCACGAGATCGTCGAGGTTCTGTCACTCGCTCAAGACATTGCGCAATCCGCGAACTCCGGGCACGAGCGGCGGGCGCTGTCGGTGGGCCCGCCTAGACTGGGCGAGCGTGTGGATGACGGGTGAACGACGGCTGTGACATGGGTGGGACGGGAGCGGATCGTGGCGGAGAACGTGGGGGGCGCAGTGAGCCACGAGGACCCGTCCGCCGAGGTTCTCACGGAGGCGGCCGCGGTGTTCGGCCTGCTCGCCTCCTCGGCCCGGCTGCACATCATGTGGGCGCTGTCCCAGGGCGAGAGCGACGTCACGCATCTCGCCGACCGGGTGGGCGGCGCGCTGCCCGCGGTCAGCCAGCACCTGGCCAAACTGAAGCTCGCGGGACTCGTGCGCTCCCGCAGAGAGGGCCGACGGCAGGTCTACTACGTCGACGACCCGGACATCGTGACCGTCGTGCGCGTGATGGTCGGCCAGCTGACCGCCCGCTCGCACCAGACCACCGCGCCGGTACGCCGGCTGCGCGGGGCCGGTGCCTGAGCCGACCGCGGCCGAGGGATCCGGCCTGCGAACCGCCGTGACGACGACCAAGTCGGACGTGCCGGCCGGGACGGCGACGACGTCGGTACCGACCGTGCTCGAAGTGCTGCGGCGGCTGGACAGCGGTCCGCGCGGGCTGACCCGGGCGCAGGCGGAGGAGCGGCTGGCGCGGTTCGGGGAGAACACGCTGCCGGCCCGTCGCGAGGCCTCGTGGGCGCGGTTGTTCGTGCGCAGTCTGCGGGACCCGTTCACCGCGGTCCTGTTGTGCCTCGGTCTGGTGTCGGCGGCCGTCTTCGCCTGGGGCACCGCCGCGGTGATCCTCCTGCTGGTCGCGGTGAGCTGCGTACTGCGCGCGTCCGGGGAGCACCGCGCCGACCGCTCCATGGCCGCGCTGCGCGAACTGGTCGCCACCACCGCCACCGTGCTGCGCCGCGCCGACGAGGACGCGCCGCCCGCCGTCCACGAGATCGTCGTGGACGAGCTGGTCCCGGGTGACGTGATCCGCCTCGGCCCGGGTGACGTGGTGCCGGCGGATGTACGGCTGCTGCGCGCGAGCGGGCTCGGCGTGCACCAGGCCGCGCTCACCGGGGAGTCCGCGCCGGTCGCCAAGTCCGCGGCGGATGTGCCGGGCACGGTGGACGGTGTGGGGCACGCGCGCGATGAGGTGCTTTACCTGGCCGACGGCCCAGGCCACGGGGTTCATGGCGAACCGCCCGTGTCCGTCGGCCCGTTCGAGGAACCGCAGCTCTGCTTCCAGGGCAGCAGTGTCGCCGTCGGCAGTGCCACCGCGATCGTCACCGCGACCGGCGCGCACACGCGGTTCGCGGCCGCTCACGGTCGTAGCGCCGACCGGGCCGGGGACAGCGCCTTCGACCGTTCCGTGCACGGCGTCTCATGGATCCTCATCCGGTTCATGCTGTTGACGCCGCCGCTGGTGCTCATGGCCAACGCGGCGCTGCGGGGGCGGGGCCTTGAGACCTTGCCGTTCGCCGTCGCGGTGGCCGTCGGGCTGACGCCGGAGATGCTGCCGGTCCTCGTCACCACCTGCCTGGCCCGCGGCGCCTCGCTGCTGGCCCGCGCGCACGGGGTGATCGTCAAGCGGCTGCCCGCGCTGCACGACATCGGCGCGATGGACGTGCTGTGCCTGGACAAGACCGGCACGCTCACCCAGGACCGCCCGGTCGTCGACGGCGCCCTCGGCCCGGACGGCCGCGACGACCCCGAGGTGCTGCGCTGGGCCGGCGTCAACGCCTGGTGGACCCTCCAACTCGCCGACCTGCCCGCCCCCGACGCCCTCGACGAGGCCCTCCTGGACGCGGCCGACGAGGACGAGCTCATGGCCTACGACGGGACCGCGGCCGTCCCCTTCGACCCGGTCCGGCGCCTGTCCACCGCGGTCGTCCGCACCCCCGGCCGCCTTGGCACGCACACCCTGGTCGTCAAGGGAGACGTCGAGGCCGTGCTGGAGCGCTGTGCGTTCGAGGAGAGCCGGCGTGAGGGCGAGGGCGGGGGCAAAGGCGAAGGCGAGGGCGGGGACGCGCGTGATCGGGTGCGGGTCCTCGCCGCACGGCAGGCCGCCGACGGGCTGCGCGTCCTGGCCGTCGCCACCGCCGAACGCCCGGCACGCGCGCGTGCGTACACGCCGGCCGACGAACGCGGGCTCACCTTCCGCGGTCTGGTCACCCTGCGGGACGCCCTAGCGCCCACCGCCGCCGACGCACTGCGGGTGCTCACCGACCGCGGTGTCGCCGTGAAGATCCTCACCGGCGACCACCCCGGCACCGCCGCCCGCGCCTGCCGCGACCTCGGGGTCCCGGTCGCCGACGGGACGGTCCTCACCGCCGACCGCACCGACGGTCTCGGCGACGCCGAACTCACCGAACTGGTCGGCTGTACAACGGTGTTCGCGCGCTGCACCCCCGAGCACAAGGCCCGGATCACGCGCGCTCTGCGGTCCGCCGGGCACACCGTCGGGTTTCTCGGGGACGGCGTCAACGACCTGCCCGCGCTGCGCGCCGCCGACGTCGGGATCGCGCCGCGGGGGGCCGCCGACGTGGCCCGTGAGGGCGCGGACGTGGTGCTCGCCGAGAAGGACCTCACCGCGGTCGCCCACGCCGTCGCCGCGGGCCGGTACGCGGGCGGCAACATCGCCACGTATCTGCGCGTCACGCTCTCCTCGAACCTCGGCAACGTGATCGCGATGCTCGGCGCGGGGCTGCTGCTGCCGTTCCTGCCGATGCTGCCGGCCCAGGTGCTGACGCAGAACCTGTGCTTCGACGCGGCGCAGTTGGGCTTCGCGCACGACCGCCCGAACGCGGCGGTGCTGCGCCGGCCGACCGTGCTGCGGCCGCGCGCGCTGCTGCGGTTCATCGTCGGGTTCGGCGCGCTCAACGCCGTGGCCGACCTGGCCACCTTCGGCGCCCTCGCGCTCGCCCTGCACGGGCCGGGGACGGGGGACGACCAAGCGGCGTTCCACTCCGGCTGGTTCACCGAGAACCTGCTCACGCAGGCCTTGGTGATGGTGTTGCTGCGGGTCGGTAGCCGGTCTGCGCAGGTGCGCAGACCTGGCCCGGTGGTCTGGTCGGCGGTCGTCCTGGCGGTGATCGGGCTGGCCCTCCCGCCGTCGCCGCTCGGCGCGCTGCTCGGTCTGACCGCGCTCCCGGTCGTGTACTACCTGCTGCTCGCCGCCGTTCTGGTCCTGTACGCCGGCGCACTCCTGGCGGCCCGGAGGCGGTACGAGCGGAGGCACGACGGGTTTCGGTGACCCCGGGTTCCCGCGAGATGCCTTGAGATCCCTCACCTGTGAATCGGACGGGCGCTCGCCCTGAAACGGTCAGGGGTTTGTTAGATTGCGCAACTACGCAACCCAAGGAGCCCCTGCTCGGGCCCGACCGTTCAGGGGAGTGGGAGATGAGCGACCCGTGGGACGGCAGGGGCGGCCAGGCCACCCGTAGCCGTGGTGACCGGGTGCCCGGGCAGCACGCGAAGTCGTCCGGGGGGACGGGGAGATCGGCCGGCGGCGCGCGAAGGTCCGACGGAGCGGCGGAGAGGTCCGCCGGTGCGCGACCGGCGGGCGGTGGCCGGGCGGCGGCGCGGGAAGCGGCCCGCGCCCGTGGTGGCAGGGGGGCGCGCCGGGCGCGTCCGGTGCGGCGCGGCAGGCGGGTGCTGAGGACCGTAGGCCTGTGTCTGGCTGTCCTGGTGACAGCGACGGCCGGGGCCGGCTGGTGGTTCTACGAGCACCTGAACGGCAACATCAACAGCGTCGCGCTCGACGGCAAGGGCGGCACGGAGAAGGCCGACGCCTTCGGGCGTACGCCGATCAACATCCTGGTGATGGGCTCGGACGGGCGGACCAGTGCCGCCGACTGCAAGCTGGGCGGCGGCTGTTCGCAGACCGGCGTGCAGAGCGGCAGCGGGAACGCGGACGTACAGATGGTGGTGCACATAGCCGCCGACCGCTCCAACGCGACCATCATGAGCATCCCGCGCGACACCATGACGAACGTCCCGGCCTGCAAGGACACCGCCAACGGCACGTCCACCGCGGGCTATTACGGCCAGATCAACAGCGCTCTCCAGTACGGCCCCGCGTGCCAGGTGGCCACCATCCACCAGCTCACCGGCATCCCCATCGACCACTTCGTCAAACTTGACTTCTCCGGGGTCGTGAAGATGTCGGACGCGGTGGGCGGTGTCCCCGTGTGCGTGAGCAGCAATGTCTACGACACCTACTCGCACCTCAAGCTCTCCAAGGGCACCCACACCCTCAAGGGCGAGGCGGCGCTCCAGTTCGTGCGCTCCCGGCACGGCTTCGGCGACGGCAGCGACCTCGGGCGTACGGTCTCGCAGCACATCTTCCTCAGCGCGATGATCCGCAAGTTCAAGAGCGCGGGCACGCTGACGGACCCGGCCGCGGTCTACGGTCTCGCGGACGCCGCCACCAAGGCGCTGACCGTGGACGACGGGCTCGGCAGCGTCAAGAAGCTGATCTCGCTCGCGGCCGACGTGAACAAGGTGCCCACCAAGCGGATGACGTTCACGACCATGCAGACGGCCCCCGACCCGAGCGACGACAACCGGGTCGTGGTGGGCGCGGGCGCCAAGACGCTGTTCTCCACCATCGCGGGCGACCAGCCGCTGACCGACGGTTCCGGCAAGAAGTCCGCGGCGGCCTCGGCGACCGCGAAGCCCTCGGCCACCGTCCAGGCCGTGCCCGCCGCCCAGATCGCGGTGACCGTGGAGAACGGCACCCAGATCACCGGCCGCGCCTCCACCGTCGCGACCGCCCTCACGGACCAGGGCTTCAGCCCGGCCACGACCACGGCCAACGCGCCGAGCCCCGCGGCGACCACGACGCTCAGCTACGGCACCGGCCAGAAGGGCGAGGCCCAGACGGTCGCGAAGTCCCTCGGCCTGCCCACGTCCCACCTGGAACAGGGCAGCGGTACGGGCCTGACGCTGGTGATCGGCAGCGACTGGCCGAGCGGGGGCGACTACCCGGGCGGTACGTCCTCGCCGGCGCCGGCCGACACCGCCGCCGCCGTCTCCAACGCCCACGCCTCCACCGCCGACCAGTCCAAGACCTGCGCCAAGGTCAGCCCCTACAAGACGGTCAGTCTGAACGGGGTGGCGATGACGCCGGCGCAGGCGTATGCGGCGGCGACGAGCAGGCGGGACTCCGCCGACTGAGGGTGCGGGAGCGGGGAGCGGGGAGCGGGGAGCGGGGAGCGGGGAGCGGGGCCGGGGGTCGGGGGGCGTGCTGGGATCGACGCGTCGGCTCAGGGTTGTACAGTTGCGCAAGACTGCAATAGAGCACGGGGGATGAGAGAGGGCGTGCGCGATGCTCCGTAACGGACTGGAACCCTGGCACCTGCTGGTCGTGGCGATCCTGTTCATCCTCCTGTTCGGCTCCAAGAAGCTGCCGGACGCGGCGCGGGGGCTGGGCAAGTCGATGCGGATCCTCAAGAGCGAGGCGAAGGCGATGAAGGAGGACGGGGCGGTGGAGTCGTCCGTCGCTACCACCGCCACGGCCGCCGGCGCCGACGTCGATGCCGCCGGCTCGACCGAGGCCAAGCCGGCGGCGGGTTGAGCTGCCATGTCCAGCCGCCGGAGTTCACCACCTGGAACCGGAAGTTGTAGTCGCCGTCCTGCAGATCGCGCCGGAATTGCGGAACTTCCCCCAGGCCGGTGCTGAGAACCCTGCGTCCGGCCTGACCGTCTGATGTCAGTGGTGTTGGGGTGGCGTTCGGCATCCGGTACCCGGCGCGCACGTCTGCTGTATCGAGGCCGCCCCTAGCGTGACTCCGTTCCAGTACTCGGCATTTGGAGCGGACATGGACAGCTCGCCCACGGGTGACAGAGACCACGACGAATACGAGCACGACCGGCGCGCGGTGGGCTGCGAGTGCCCCCGCACCGCCGACCTCGACGGTGACGGCATCGCCGCGTCGAGTCGACGTACGTTCCTGAATCGAGCCGGTGTGCTCGGGGTGGGGGCGGCGGCCGCGGGGGTGCTGGGATCGGCACCGGCGTACGCGGCCGGCGGCGGAAGCGGACCGGGTCGGACCGGGGAGGACGATGACCCGTACGGGCAGACAACGATGTCACCGGCGCCTCGGGGCAAGTGGGACCCGGATCCCGACAACCCCCGGTTCACGGTCGTCGTCATGCCGGACACGCAGTACATGTTCGACCAGGACCGCATTCACCCGGTGCCGATGGAGGCGTCGTTCCGTTACGTCCTCGATCCGGCGGGCCGGGCGGGTGGGAGCGACGAGAACATCGTGTTCCTGGCGCACCTCGGTGATGTGACGCAGAACGGTCTCGTCGAGGAGTACGCGGCGGCGACCAAGGTGTTCGACCTGCTGGACCGCGCGGGGGCGTCGTACGGCGTGCTGGCCGGTAATCACGATGTGCGGGGCGATGACCAGCGTGGGGCCACTCCCTACCTGAACACGTTCAGTGCGGCGCGGGCCAAGAGGACCCCCGGTTACCACTCCTCAAGCCCCGACGGGTACAACACCGCCCACATCTTCAAGGCGGGCGGCCGCAAGTGGATGCTGCTGTCGCTGGACTGGCGTCTGTCGGCGGCGGGGTTCGCGTGGGCCAACTCCGTCATCGCGGCGAATCCGACGCTGCCGGTGATCGTGACCACGCACGAGATCGTGGGCTCCGACGAGGACGGCGCGGCCGAACTGTCCGACTACGGGCGGCAGTTGTGGGATGGGCTGATCAAGGACAACGACCAGATCTTCCTCACCCTCAACGGCCACTACTGGCCGCCCGGCAGCACGGTGCTGAAGAACAGCGCGGGCAACGACGTACATCTGCACATCACCAATTACCAGGACCGCTACTACGGCGGCGCCGGCATGATCCGCTCGTACCGCTTCGATCTCAACCGCGGGATGATCGACGTCGCCACCTTCTCGCCGTGGATCCGGGAGCTGGCGGCGGAGGGTGAGTTGAACGCGCTCGCGGCGAAGGAGCTCGAACTGACCTCCAAGGTCGACTACTTCTCGATGGAGATCGACTTCGAGAGGCGCTTCGCCGGGTTCGCGCCGGTGCCGCCGCGGAAGTCCCGGCCGGCTCGACGGATGCTGCTGCCGGGGACGTTGGCGTACTGGCGGTTCGACGAGGGCGGCGGCGCGGGCGATGACGTCGCGGCCGACACGGTCGTAAGGGACCGGACGGGCCACGGCAACGACCTCGTCCTCAAGACCGTCCCCGGCACCCCGGCGCACGCGCTGACCTGGACCGGCGACCACCACCCGGACCAACCCGCCCACGCGGGGCTGGTGTTCGCGGGTCAGGGCAACCCGGTCAGCGGTGCGTACCTCCAGACCGTCGACCGGGCGCCGATCAACCGCGAGACCTTCGCGCACGGTTACACCTTCGAGGTCTTCTTCAAGGTGCCGGCGGACTGGGACGGCGGGCGCAACGGCTGGTCGTCGATGCTCAGCCGCGCGGGCACGGCGGCCCAGGCGGGCAAGAACGGCCCGTCCGCCACGGCCGACGAGCCCATCCTCACGCTCAGCCTGTCGAGCTCCGTCGAACTCCAGTGGAACGCCTACCCGTTGAACCAGAACGGCGCCACGACCGCCTGGAGCCACCTGCTCCAGCAGGAGGAGTGGTGGCACGTCGCCGTCGCCAACGACGGCCGCATCAGCAAGCTGTACGTCAACGGCTGCGAGGAGGGCCGCAACCCGACCAGCACGGCCGTCGGGTTGACGGCGCTCAACTTGCCGTTCCTGCTGGGCGGTTACCAGTGGGCGGGCGCGGTCAGCCAGGTCTTCCACGGGACGATCGGGGATGTGCGGATCGTGAACCGGGCGCTCAGGCCTGGGCAGTTCATGAACGCATAGCTTCCGCGGATGCGGGTGCGGTTACTGGCGCGTGCGGATAGGCCTCCGAGCGATGCTGGAAGGACAGGATCTTCGGGTTCTGGATGACGCCGTCTCGGATCTCGATGGCCTTCTTGAGGGTGACGTCGGTGTCCCAAGCGGCCGGGCCGCGCATGACTTTGTGGAGGTAGGGGAGGAGGGCTTCGCTGATCTCCCAGGTGGCGGAGTTCCAGAGGTGGGACGGGCTGTGGTCCACGGCGTAGTAGTGGCAGCCCGATCCCACCGTGTGCATGGGCTCGCCGAACGTGGTCGGGCGGGCCCAGGCGAAGCCCATGCCCTCGTCGCAGGAGACGTCGATGAAGAAGGTGCCCGGCTGGAACAGGGCGAGTTCCTCGTCGTTGACGAACATCAGCGGCGCGTCGGTGTCCTGGAGGACGCAGTTGACGACGATGTCGAACCCGGCGAGGTACTGCGCGAGCGGCACGGGACCGAGCCCGGTGACCGCCTGGAGTCGTGAGGGATCGTCCTCCTGCTCCTCGAAGTGGCCCATCACGACCGAGGGCATCGGCGAGGCCACGGCAGCCGCCGCGCGCTGCGTGAGCACCGTGACGTCGGAGACGCCCATGGCGCCCAGACCCGTGACCGCGCCGCGCGCCGTGGCGCCGAAGCTGATGACCACCGCGCGCAGCCGGCGCCCGTAGCTGCCGGTCAGCCCGCCGAGCTGGAGGGCGTGCAACACCGAGCAGTAGCCCGCGAGTTCGTTGTTCTTGTGGAAGACGTGGACGCTGAAGGCGCCCGTGGAGGTCCAGTGGTTCATGGCCTCCCAGGCGATCAGGGTCAGCCGCCGGTCGATGGCGAGCTGCGTCATCTTCTCGTCCTGCACGCAGTGCGGCCATCCCCACAGCGTCTGGCCCTCGTGCAGTTCGGCGACGTCGTCGTGCATCGGCTTGGGCAGCATCACGACGTCACAGTCCGCGAGCAGCCGCTCACGGGAGCGCAGTCCGGCCACGAGCGGGCGCAGCGCGTCGTCGGCCACGCCGAAGCGTTCGCCGTAGCCCTGTTCGAGGAAAATACGTTCTCTTATGTCCGGGGTGATCCGGTCGAGGTGGCGGGGGTGCAGCGGCAGCCGGAACTCGTTCTCCTTGTGCGAGGAGGCGAGTACTCCGAGAGACAACAGGCTCGGGCTCATGTGGGGCGGCTCATTTCCGACCGGTCGCGAAGGCTCCGGCCGCCTTGCCGTTCCCCGAGGGCGACGCCGAAACGGTGACGGCGTGCGAGGTGCGCTCGGTAGGCCCACGGTACTCCGGTCCTGGCTCGATCCCGTCCGCCGGCGGTCCGGCCGACGGCGTGCCGCGCAGGTCGGACACGGTGTGGACACGGTGGCCTGCGTCCAAAACCTCGGTGTCGACGGGCCCGTTCCCTCGCGCTGGACGGCTCCCGCCTGTCAGGCTCGGGCACGTGACGTACGTAGTGACTGTGGACACCTGCATCCCGGAGGGCACTCCGGAGATGGACCCGCTCCAACGCGCCGGCGCCGTGGCGCTCATCGAGGACGGATTCGACTCCGTACGGGCCGTGGAGGGACCCGACGGCGTGGAGGTCGACGTCCTCGACACGATCGTCGCCGTCCACCCGGGCGGCGCCCTCCTGAAGGTCGTCGTGGACGCCCCGGCCCTGGAACTCGCCGAGGAATCCGTACAGGCGCTGGTCGACGAACTGCTCGAACGCTCCGAGCTGTTGGCCGACTGGACGATCGACCGCTGCGAGGTCGAACTCCACCCCGACCTGGCCCGACAGAGCCTCGACGCGGCGGAGGGCCCGGACGCCCCGCCCGACGACCCCGCCGCCCGCAAGGCCCGCCACACCAGCGGCCCGACGACGGAGGGCACGGACGGGGGTTACGACGCCGAGGCGAAGTCGGCGACCGTGCGGAGGCAGATGCTGGAACTGGCGGATCAACTGCGGTCGTTCCCGCCGGCCATGTTCGGAGTGATCGAGGAAGGGGCCGGGGAGGAGGCAGAAGGCGAGGGGCCAGGTGACGATGGCGACAGCTCCTCCGTCCCGCCGGCCGGCGCGCGACTCGCCGCCGGTGCGCTGGTCTACGCGATCGACTTCCTGGTGGACGAGCTGTTCGAGGACGTACAGGTACTGACGCAGGAGGAGGCGACCGTCGCGGAGTGCGAGGGTCCGCTGTGGCACCTGGAGCGCCTGCCCGACCGCTACGCGCTCAATTACGACGCCCGCTTCTCCCGTCGCTTCCTGGTGACGGTGATCGCCATGACCACCCGCTTCACGGACGGGAGCTTTACGCGGCTCAGCTGCGTCGCCGAGGAACTCGCCCTGCGCTTCCTCCTCAGCCAGGCGACCACGACCCTGGAGCTGTACGGCCTCCTCGACGACGACGTGTCGGCCGCCCTCGAAGCGTTCGCCGGCAACGTCTACGAGGACATGGGCCACGAGTGGCTCTACGACGACTCGATGGACGGGCTCGGCGCGATCGGTGGGATCGGGGAGATCGGAGAGATCGCGCTCGGGGGCGTGCCGGTGGCGTTCAAGGCCTGGTTCACGCCGTTCAACGAGGGCAGATACGTCCATCCGTCGGCGGCGGCGGGGGAGCCGGAGGCGGCGGTGCAGTGACGCTTCTCCGGGCGGCGGGGACCGGCCGTGCGGTGGTGGCTGCCCTGCGGTGGGGTGGTGCGTCCGGATGAATCTCACCCGGGGCGCGGTCCGATCCGCATTTTTTTGAGTTCGGCCGCCCGCGGATGTCGAGAACGTGTCATCGGCTCCGTCCCAGGGACATCAGCGGCCACCACGGGCCGTACGAGGAAGAAGGAGAAGCCATCATGGCGATTCAGCGCATGGACAACGTCGGCATCGTCGTCGAGGACATGGACGCCGCCATCGCGTTCTTCGTGGAACTCGGTATGGAGCTGGAGGGCAGGGCGGAGGTCAAGGGCCTCGTCGCCGACCAGTGCACCGGACTCGACGGCGTCCACTGCGACATCGCGATGGTCCGGACCCCGGACGGCCACAGCCGGCTGGAACTGGCGAGGTACCGCAGCCCCGAGGCGACCCGCGACGAGCCCCGCAACCGGCCGCACAACATCCTCGGCACCCACCGCGTCATGTTCGCCGTCGACGACCTCGAGGACACGGTCGCCCGGCTGCGCCCGCACGGCGCGGAACTCCTCGGCGAGATCGCCCGGTTCGAGGACGTCTATCTGCTCTGCTACGTCCGGGGGCCGGAGGGGATCATCGTGGGGCTGGCGGAGCAGTTGGGCTGAGGGGGAGGGGGAGGGGGAGGGGGAGCAGGGCGGCCTCCGGCGGCAGCAAGTATGTACCGCTCAGCTGTTGATGCGTGAGGCCCGATGCCGTCCAAGTCGCTTCCGGAGGCCGGGCGGAGAGCTGAGACTGTGAGCTGTGAGTACCGACTGGAGTTTCATCGCGACCACGGGTGGTGCCGTACTGACCACTCTGCTGGGCGTTTTCGCCGGCTCCGTGGTGAGCAGCCGGGCGCAACGAGGGCAGCGGTCGTGGGAACGGCAGACGGATGCTTGCGCCCAGGTGCTGCGGGAGTCCGCCGCGATCCTGGTTGCTCTGAGCCAACTCTCTCAGGAGACGAGAGGGCGACCGGTGGGCGAGCCGGATGGCGCCCTCACAGCTATCGACTGGCGGCCCTGGAACGACGCTTTGGCCATGGTGAGTCTCGTCGCCGACTACGACATCGCCCATGCGGCTCATGCGATCGACGAGCAGATCTGGCGGACGCATCTGACCCTCGTTCGGGAGACGTCCACGCAGGAACGCTGGTTCGAGCTGAGGGACTTGGTCGAGGGCCGTCGTCAGTCCTTCGCCGGAGTCGCACGCAGGCGGCTGGCTGTCCCGGGACCCGTACCGAGCCGTCTTCACGGTCGGCCGGATCCGCACGACCCGGTGTGGACGCGTCCGGAACCCCCAACGCCCCTGCCGGACAACGGTTGAGGAAGCTCCCCGGAATCAGAGGATTTCGGTCTGGTGCGGGAGCACGCAGTGGATGTCCTCGCCAACCTGCACGATGTAGCCCTTCGGCGGCTCCAAGCATGTCGTCCTCCAGATCCAGGCAACCTCCCCGACCGCTTCCGTCGCCGCGCCCGGTGTGTCCGACTCCAAGCGGATTCGGACGCGGGTTCCTTCGGGGAGGTCGCTGCGATAGCGGGGTGGCATGTCGGGACGTAGACCTCCCCTGGAGATCAGGAACTCCGACCGCAGCCTCCAGGGACTGCCGTCCTCGGTCTCCACCGAGTAGAGCGGTACGACGTGGCCGTCACGCTCGTCCTGCTCGATGACGCACGCGACGATCACACCGCGGCTGCCCACGATCTCCGGTCCGAGCCGGCCCAGTTCGGGAATCGGTGGGTGTGGCGTCGTCAGTTCGACCATCTCGCCGTAGGCCAGCGTGGCTTGCTCGGGCCAGGGAGTCTCGTCCAACAGCCAATGATGCTCGACGGTCATGAGCCCCTCCTGTTAGTGGGACGTGTTGTGGGCTGCTTTCCCGGCGGGCAGGTCTTCGCCTCTGCGGCGCCGGTGGGGCATGACGAGTCCGGTGCGTGGGTGGCCGCCGTCGCATCCAGTGCCCGGATGGCCGCCGTCGGCAATCGTGGTGCGCCCAACTGCGGCCCTGGCGCCGGATTCCTCCCACGCCTTGCAGTCGTTGCGGTTGCCCGGCAGCGGTCGGCCGACCACGACAGCCGCAGCGCGGCCGGCAATCTGCCGAACTGAAGCGTGCCCAGTCCGGAGAACGGGGTTGTCCAGGACGGCTCCGACACCGTGATCACACCAGCCACACCGTGATCATCTCGCCCGCGCCCGACGCGACCCCTGGCGTCGGTCGCGCAGCAGCGATCCGAGCGCCAAGCCGGCGCCCAGGCCGATCAGAGCGCCGACCGAGGTCCGCCACACGGGCGGCGTCCCCGCAACAGGCGCGGCGGGCGGACGGGGGACAACGGGTGAGCGAGTCGGCGGTCCGGAAGCGACCGCGCGAGCGTGCTCCTCGCCCACGATGGCCAGGAAGCGACGACCGACACGGCTTCCTGACGAACTGGCGATCCACGAGGTGTGAGCCCTGCTCCAGTAGTGCCGCCCGGCCTCTCCGGTGAACATCCCGGCCAGCATGTCCCGCAGCAGACGCTCGCGAATGGTCCCGATCTCGAAGCCCATCCACGCGTAATTCATCATGAGGTCGGCATAGACATGCCGCTTCTGCTCGTGTGGATCGGCGATGTCCGTGGCGCCCCAGACGGGCTGGAAGAGCGCCATGTCGTCGAGTTCCAGGCGGACCAACTCAAGGTAGTAGCTGCGGATTCCCTGGACCTGGTCCGCCCTGGCCTGCCGGTTCTGCACGATCAGGGACACGGCGACGCCGGCCAGCGCCAACGCCGAGACGATCGCCGACGTGAATCCGTACGCCGCGCCGATCTGACTCAGCCTGTTCCAGTCCACGCCACTGGAGCCCGAGATCTCCTCCAGCACGAACGGCGACAACAGCACCACCGTCAGCGCAACCGCCGCAGCCGCGACCAGCCCCAGAACTCTGCCTACTTGGCGAGCCACCGATGCCGTAGTCGCGGACCCATGACGAACTATCAGGCCAATCACCCCCAAGCGAGCCTGCCCCGTGACCAGGCCGAGCCTGGGGCAGCCTACTTCCAGCCGACGTGCTCGACAGCGCCCGCCTCCACGGCATTCGCCGTACGCCCGGACCGGCCGAAGTCCGTGGCAAAGTGAGCGACCCGCTCGAACTCCCTTGCCGGTGACGCCGGTTCAGGCCACCGATCCGATCCGCCGGGGTGGTGCGGACGCGGGGTCGTGGTGGATCGGCGTATGCGCGCCGGTCAGGGAGACCCCGCTGCCGCCGCGCCTGCCCGCGACGATCTCGGAGGCGATCGACAGCGCCACCTCCTCCGGCGTCCGGGCACCCAGATCGAGCCCGATGGGCGAACGCAGCCGCGCCAACTCCAGCTCGGTCACGCCGACTTCGCGCAGCCGCTCGTTGCGGTCCAGGTGGGTGCGGCGCGAGCCCATCGCACCGACATACGCGACCGGCAACCGCAACGCCAGCTCAAGCAACGGGACATCGAACTTGGCGTCATGGGTGAGCACGCCGCCGCCCGCCACGCCTCGCGCGAGCCGTGGGCCGCCGCCATGCCCTGCGCC